>NZ_RAWR01000006.1:0-91130 GCF_003986945.1 Corallococcus sp. AB018
GCCCTTCAACCGCGCTCAAGCCCTATTGCAAGGGCGCGGCCAACGTGTCCTGGCCAGGGTGTTCCCTCGGCGGAAGTCGCGGGGAGCCCGTCACAAGGGTGGGGTTGCTGTTCGTCGGCCAGTAATTCCTGCCGACCTCGGGGAGGAGGGCCGGTAAAGAAAGACGCCCGCGCGGGGCTCCCCGGCGGGCGTCGATGTATGTGTTATCTGTTGGACGGGATGAAGGCCTACAGCACCTTCACCGGCACTTCCTTGAGCACCTGGTCGCCGCGCATGACGGTCACGGTCCACGCGCCGGCCTTGGGCAGCCGCACGCCGGTCCACTGACGCGCGCGCCAGCCCTCGCCCTTCACCTTCACGTCCTTCGTCTCGCGCACGGTGGCGCCCTGCTTCACCTGCACCGTGATGTCCTCGATGGAGTCGCCCTGGGGCACCAGGTAGCTCTGCCACAGCATCACGGTGGTGTTCGCCTTGACGCCCTCGGGGCCCACCTCGGCGGTGCACTCGTACTTGTTGGGGCCGTCCTTGGCCACCTCCGTGCAGAGCTTGGCCTCCACCAGCACGGGACCCTGACCCTGGCCCTTGTAGAAGTAGTTCCAGGTGTCGCGCACCGCGTCCGCGCTGGGGGCCTTCACGGACTCCGCCGCCGGCGCCGCCGCCTCCTGCGCTCCGGCCACCGTCGCCACACCCAGCACCGCGCACAGCACGCTTCCGTTGATCAGGCTCTTCATGTCTTGGGGTCCCCTCGTTGATGTTGGAGGCGGCCGGCCCACGTCCGGCCCCTTGGTGTGCCTGTCTACCATGAAACATCCCGCGTCATTCCCCGAGTCCAGGATTCCAGGGTTTCGCACCGGGGACGCCGCGCCGCGCTACCCGAACAGGAAGAAGCCGAGCGTCACCAGCGGCAGGTACGCGAGGAAGGCCACCAGCAGGAAGCCGAGGATGTCCTTGAACTCCAACCGCGCCACGGCCAGGAGCGGCAGCGCCCAGAAGGGCTGGATGAGGTCGGTGGCCATGTCGCCCCACGCGTACGCCAGCACCACCTTCTCCGGCGCCACGCCCAACCGTCCCGCAGCGTCCAGCAGGTAGGGCGCTTCAATGGCCCACTTGGAACCTCCAGAAGGCACGAAGTAGTTCACCACGCCGCTGTACAGGTACACGATGGCTGGGAACGTCTGCTGCGTGGACAGCGACACGAAGAGCTCCCCGATGCGGTCCGTGAGCCCCGTGGCCTTGAAGATGCCGTAGATGCCCGCGTACAGCGGGAACTGGAGCACGATGCCGTGCAGCACGCTCGCGGCCTCCTCGCTCGCCTTGAGCAGCCGCGCGGGCGTGCCGTGCAGCAGCACCGCCAACGTGAGGAAGGTGAAGTTCACCACGTTGAGGTTGAGCGCCTTCCATCCGCCGTTCAGCCACAGGTGCCGCGCGAACCACGCCAGGCCCAGCACCCCGAAGACGGTGTTGAGCAGCCACGCGTGGTCCAGCCACTCCGCGGGGCTCAAGCGCCCTTTGGGCTTCTCCGGCGGAACGAAGTCTCCCAGCTTCTCCAGCACCGCGGGCTCCACGCGCACGGTGCGCTCGGGAGACGGATGCAGCGCCCACGCCAGCGCCGTGAGCAGCGCCACCGCGGCCAGCGTGAGGCAAACGTTGAAGGCGGAGAACAGCGTCCGGTCGATGGGGATGATCCCCAGCTGCTTCTCCAGGAAGTGCCCCGGCGTCGCCACCAGCAGCGGCGCGGAGGCGGACAGGCCCGCGTGCCACGTGGCGCCCAGGCCGAAGTAGGCGCAGGCCACCAGCAGCCGGTAGTCCACGTCCGGACGCCTGCGCGCGATGAAGCGCACCAGCATGGCGCTGGCGACGAGCGACAGGCCCCAGTTGAAATACGCGAGCGCCATGGACACCGCCGCCATCAGCGCGGTGGCGCTCCGGGGGCTCTTCGGCAGGCTGGCCACCTTCTCCAGCAGCGCCTTCACCGGCGCGGTGAGCGCGAGCAGGTAGCCGGTGAACATCACCAGCGCCATCTGCATGGAGAAGGTGAGCAGCTCCCAGAAGCCTCCGCCCCACGCGTCCAGCACCACCGGCGGCGAGGCGCCCACCCAGCCCATGGCCAGCGCCATGGTGAGCAGGGTGAGCAGCACCGCGATGGCGAAGGCGCTGGGGACGAAGCGCGCGGAGAAGCGGCCCAGGCCTTCGGCGAACCGGACGAGGGTTTCCACGGTGGGGGCTCCAGGGGGCAAGGGGCCCCGGCGCGAATCTCCCAGGGCGACACCCCGGGTTTTACGGTATGAGCGGTCGCCATGTCCCCTAGCGAGCAGCACCCTCCCGTCTTCGAGCGCATCGCGACAGGCGTTCCCGGACTGGATCCCATCCTGGGCGGTGGCCTGGTGGCCTCAGGCGTCTACATCGTGGTGGGGGAGCCCGGCGCGGGGAAGACCATCTTCGCCAACCAGCTGTGCTACTCGCAGGCGCAACAGGGCACGCGCTGTCTGTACGTGACGCTGCTGGCCGAATCGCACTCGCGCATGCTGGCGAACCTGCGCAGCATGGCGTTCTTCGACGCGTCCCAGCTGCCCCAGCGCATCTACTACGTCAGCGGCTTCCGCATGCTGGAGGAGCAGGGGCTGCCGGGCCTGCTGGAGCTCCTGCGCCGGGAGATGCGCAACCACGGCGCGGGCATCCTGGTGCTGGACGGTCTGGTGCAGGCGCAGGAGGCCGCGGGCAGCAGCCGCGACTTCAAGAAGTTCATCCACGAGCTCCAGGTGTCCGCCGGCCTGTCCCGCTTCACCGCGCTCCTGCTCACGAGCAGCGTGGGCCCCACCGTGCACCCGGAATACACCATGGTGGACGGCATCCTGGAGCTGCGCGAGCGCACGGCGGCCATGCGTTCGTGGCGTGAACTGCAGGTGCGCAAGTTCCGCGGCAGTGCCAGCCTCAATGGCTCGCACCACTTCCGCATCTCCGAGTCGGGCCTGGAGGTGTTCCCCCGCCTGGAGACGATGGTCAGCCGCTCGCAGCCGCCGGACTGGGGCACGCAGCGCGTGCGCTTCGGCGTGCCCACGCTGGACGCCATGATTCCGGAGGGCTTCGCCGCGGCGTCCACCACGCTGGTGATGGGGCCCCCGGGCTGCGGCAAGACGATCCTCGGCGTGAGCCACCTGGCGGAAGGGCTGCGCCTGGGCGAGCCCTGCTTGATGGTGAGCTTCTACGAGGGGCCGGACCGGCTGATGCACAAGGCGGCCAACGTGGGGCTGTCGCTGGGCACCGCGGTGAAGGACGGCCGGCTGGTGCTCCAGTGGAACATGCCCGCCGAGTGCAACCTGGACCTGGTGGCGCACACGCTGATGGAGGACGTGCGCAGGCGCGGCGTGAAGCGCCTGTTCGTGGACGGCCTGAGCGCCATGGTGGAGACCACCCACGAACCGGCGCGCATCAGCCCCTTCTTCGCCGCGCTCACGCAGGAATTGCGACGCCACGGGGTGACGACCGTCTTCACGCTGGAGACGCCGCGCCTCTTCGGCCCGGACATGGATGTTCCCCTGGGGACCGGCCTGTCCGGCGTGGCGGAGAACCTGCTGTTCATGCGCCACCTGGAGCTCAATGGCCGCCTGAGGCGGTTGCTGTCCATCTTCAAGCTGCGGGACGCGGACTACGACCCGACGCTGCGCGAGTTCCTCATCACCTCCCAGGGAATCGAGATCCAGCCGCCGTTCCAGCCTTCGCCCGAGTTGCTGCTCACCGGCATCGCTCGCTTCCCGGGCAACCACTCCTGACCCCCAGAGGCTCCGTGGTTCCCGCGACCGAGACCGTGCTGGTGGTGGACGACGAACAGGGCATCCTGGAGGCGCTCGCGGACCTTCTGAGGGAGGAGGGCTACCGCGTGCTCACGGCGTCCCATGGCCGCGAGGCCCTGGAGCGCCTGGCGGAGGTGAAGCCGGACCTGGTGCTGACGGATTGGATGATGCCCGTGCTGGACGGCCCCGCGCTCATCGCGCGCATCCAGCAGGACCCGACGCTGCGCCAGATTCCCGTGCTGGGCATGAGCGCCGTGGACGTCAGCGGCCTCAAGCGCCTGCACCCGGGCATGGAGTTCCTCCAGAAGCCGTTCGACATCCGCGCCCTGATGAAGATGGTCCGCAGGGCCCTGGACGCGAACCCTCGCGTCCTGGGAGGGTGACGCGAAAGCCCGCGCGCCCGGAGGGTCCGCCATGTTCCACCTGCTCAAGCTGGGTCCGGTGCCCCTCTCCGTGGGCACCACCGGCGTCTACCTGCGCATCGGTGACTCGGGCGACCCGTCCGCTCCCGTCTTCGAACAGACGGACCTCTCTGGCGTGCGCGCCCTCATCGCCGGCCTGGAGCCCTCCCAGGTGTCGTGCGAGCCCGCCCTGGCGGAAGCCGCCGAGGCGCTGGGCCTGTCCGTGGCGCCGCCGTCCCTGGCGGCGCTCTCCGCCCGGGCGGCCATCGCCACCTTCCTCGCGTGGGGCCAGATGGGCGTGTCCGGGCTGGGCAGCGACAAGGCGCTGCTCTTCGTCCAGGCCGCCACCGAGTTCTGGGACGCGAAGCCCTGGACGCACTGGGATGACAGCCAGGCCTTCACCGTGGACGTGACGGGCGCGCACGAGCACACCTACGAGGGCTGCGTCTTCCACGGCGACGACGACGGTCCCTCGGGCCTGGCCCTCTACCTGTCCCCTGGCTCCCTGGGGCGGCTCTTGGAACTCCAGGTGCACGGCGCCGACAAGGAGGCGCAGTCCCTGCCCGCCATCACCGTGTCGCTGGAGGCCCGCCCCGCCTACGCCGTGGACGCGCTGTCCTCCGCCGGCCGCGCCCCCCGGCTGCCCCTGCCCGTGAAGGCCGGCCCCGAGGGGCTGGCGGTGCCCTCCAGCCTGGAGGCCCTCATCCTGGTGGCCGCCCTGCGCGCCGTGGCCCGCCTTTCCCCGGCCCAACCAGAGGCCCTGAGCAGCATGGTGGCCGGCGACGCCCGCATGGACGTCCGCGTCCGCGCCCCTGCCCCTCGCGTTCGCAACTAGGCGGAATCAGGGGGCTCCTGGCGTGACGCACCCTGACCAGTCAGGCGACCAGGCTCGTGTGTAACTGTGAACAACCGCTCCCAATAGAAAGGTTGATTCACAAAGTATCTAGGTCCATAGGTGGAGACGTGACTGACGCCGGCCTTTCACCACGGGTCCAGCGCTTCCTCACGACGCACATCGATTCCATCGAGAAGCTGGAGGTGCTCCTCCTGCTTCGCGCCCGGACGGAGCGGGCGTGGACTGCGTCGTCGGTGGCCCTGGAGCTGCGCATCACCGAAGCCTCCGCGGCCCGCCGTATGGCGGAGCTGAAGACGGGAGGGCTGCTTCTCCAGGATGGGGTGGCGGAGGACGCCTACCGCTTCAGCCCTGGCCGCTCGGAGGACGTGCAGGCCACGGCGGAGCTGGCGATGGCGTACTCGGCGCGGCGCGTGAGTGTGATTTCGTTCATCTTCTCACGCCCCATGGACCGGGTGAGGGGCTTCGCGGACGCGTTCGTGATCAAGCAGGACAAGGACGGCGACGGACATGGCTGAGGCGGTCTACATCCTGTGCGCGTTGACGAGTCTGGCGTGCGCGGTGCTGCTGCTGCGGGCCTGGCGGCGCACGCGGATGAAGCTGCTGCTCTACAGCGGCCTGTGCTTCACGGTCTTCACGCTGAACAACGTGCTGCTCTTCGTGGACCTGGTGCTCATCCCCGCGGGCGACCTGTCGCTGGAGCGCACCGTTACATCGCTGGTGGGGGCCGGCGTGCTGCTCTTCGGCCTCATCTGGGACGTGTCCTGACGCAATGGGGGGGACGCCATGATGAAGATCCTGCTCGATGGCGCGGTGTTGATGGCGTACCTGGCGTGCGCCCTCTTCTTCCTGCGCTTCTATCTCCAGTCGAAGGACCGGCTGTTCGCGCTGTTCGCCCTGGCCTTCACGCTGATGGGCGTCCACAACCTGCTGGGCGCGCTGCTGGCGCCCACCCTGGACGCCGAGCGCATCCACTACTTGTATGTCGTCCGCTTGATGGCCTACCTGCTCATCCTGGGAGCCATCTGGGACAAGAACCGCGCGGGACGTGGGGCGCGGTGAGATGTTGCTCCTCCTGACAGGAGGATTGCTTGATGACCACGACATCGCTTCCCCGCTTCACCCCGCGCCGCGCGCTCGGGCGCACGGGCTTCACCGCGACGGCGGTGGGCATTGGCGACCTGGCGGACCGCACGGTGCCTCGTGAGGAACTGGTCGCCACGCTCGCGAGGGCGCTGGACGCGGGGCTCAACGTCATCGACACGGCGCCCGGCTACGAGGACGGCCTGAGCGAGGAGGTGGTGGGCGAGGCGCTGCGCGGCCGGCGTGAGGGCGTGTTCGTCATCGACAAGGTGGACGAACTGGACGCGCCGGTGGCCCCTCAGGTGGAGGCGTCCCTGCGGCGGCTGGGCCTGCCGTCGGTGGACCTGTTCGCGCTGCACGCGGTGAAGTCGCTGGCGCAGTGGGAGGAGCTGGCCCGGCCCGGCGGCGCGCTGGAGCAACTGGAGGCGTGCGTGGCGAAGGGGCAGGCGCGCTTCAAGGGCATCTCCTGCCACCACCCGGACGCGCTGATGGCGGCGGTGCGCTCCGGGCGGTGCGACGTGGTGATGTTCCCGCTGGGGCCGTTCGTGGACGCGCGCTACGTGGAGCAGGTGCTGCCCCTGGCGCGAGCGCACGGCGTGGGCGTGGTGTCCTTCAAGACGTTCGGCGCGGGCAAGCTGTTGGGGGACACGGAGGGCTACGGACGTCCGCTCCAGGCGCGCCCGCGCGGCAAGGTCAGCTCCGGTGGTGAGGCGCGCGACACGCCGATGCTGCCGCACCTGTCGGTGGCGGAGTGCGTGCAATACACGCTGACGTTGGATCCGGACGTGATGTTGATGGGGATGGGCTTCCCGAACGAACAGGACGCCGCGCTGCGGGCGGCCTCGGCCTTCCAGTCCCTGGACGCCGCGGGGATGCAGGCGGTGCGGGAGCGGGCGCACACCGCCATCCAGGGGAAGGGGGCGGTGTGGTGGAACCCGCCTTCACCGGACGTCGCGGCGGGCTGAGGCACCGCGCGAGGGCAGGCAGGCCGGGCGGGTTGCCTGCCGGACACTCGCCAGGAGTCAGGTGGCCGGGGAGGCTTGTCTCCGGTCGGGGGCCGTCATTATCGGAACGTCCCTTTGGTGAGGCGTCATCCCCGTGACGCCGTGGCCCGCGCTCCATGCCCGAATCGTCCATCGAGCCTTCGACCGAGCTACCGCCGCCGTCCGCCGTGACGGCGAACGACGGGGTCCCCGTGTCCGGGAGCGGAGGCGAGGCCGTCACGCGTGAGGCCGCCGCCGTGGAGCCTGTCGCGCCCGTGTCCCTGTCAGGTGTGCGCGAGGTGTCATCCTCCGCGGAGGAGGGCCGCTTCGCGTTCCTGGCCCGCGCGGGTGAGGTGCTGGCGTCGTCGCTGGACGAGCCCACGGTGCTGCGCGAGCTGGCGGAGCTGGTGGTGCCGGTGTTCGCGGACTGGTGCGCGGTGGACGTCGTCACGCCTTCGAACCAGGTGGTGCGAAGGGCCGCGACGCACCGGGACCCCTCGCTCGTACCCACCGTGTATGCCATTGGGGAGCGCTGGGCCCTCCAGGAGAACGGCTCGCAGGGCATGGCCCATGTGCTGCGCACCGGTGAGGCCCGCCTCATCCCGGACGTGCCCGAACAGGCCTTCCTGGCGGCGGCACGGGGGAACGCGGCCCTGGAGGAGACGTGGCGCCTGGGGTGCCGCTCCGTGATGGTGGTGCCGCTGGTGGCGCGCGGGCGGGTGCTGGGAAGTCTGTCATTGATGTCCGGTACGGCCGGACGCTTTGGTGAGCAGGACCTGGAGCTGGCGCGCGAGCTGGCCCGCCGGGCGGCGTTGTCGCTGGACAACGCGCGCCTGTATGGCGAGGCCCGTCAGGCCCAGGCACGCACGGCGCGGCTGCAGGCGGTGACGGCGGCCCTGTCCCGCGCGGCCACCGAGGACGCGGTGGCGCAGGTGCTGGCGCGTGAGGTGTGGGAGGCGAGCGGCGCCACGCGCGTCGCGGTGCTGGCGTTGGAGGAGGACGGCCTCATGCGCCCGCTGCGCGTGTTGGGCTACCCGGAAGACGCGCTGGCGTCGTTCACCCGGCCGCCGGACGGGACGGACCCGGCCCCCCGGCGCGAGGCGAAGTGGTTCGGGACGCTGGAGGAGTTCGTCGCACGCCACCCGGAGGGCGCGGAGTTCGCGCGCCGCCAGGGGCCGGGGGCCCGCGCGGTGGTGCCGCTGTGGGGGGAGACCCGCGCGAGGGGCTTGCTGCTGCTTGGGTGGCCGGAGGCTCGCGTCTTCCCCGCCGAGGAGCGCGCGTTCCTGGAGGCGCTGGCGCACCAGTGCGCGCAGGCGCTGGAGCGGGCCGCGCTCTACGAAGCGCTTCGCGAGCGCACGGAGCGGCTGCGGCAGGCGCTGGTGACGGGCGACATGGGGACCTGGCGCCTGGACCTGGTGCGCGGCAAGGAGGTGCGAGACGCGGCGCTCAACCACATGCTGGGCCTGCCGGCGGTGGACTCGGCGGTGCTGGTGGGCGACATGCTGGAGCGGCTGCATCCGGAGGACCGGCCGCACGTGGAGGCGGAGTTCCAACGCTACCAGCGCGAGTCGCCGGGCTTCTTCGAGCTGGAGTTCCGCGTGATTCGCCGCGACGGCGGCGTGCGCTGGCTGCACAGCGTGGGACAGTCCTTCGGCGGACCGGACGGGAAGGTGACGGAGCTCACCGGCGCCATGGCGGACATCACCCGGCGCAAGGCGGCCGAGGAGCGGCTGCAGCTCCTGCTGGCCGCAAGCCGCGTGCTGGCGCTGCGCCTGGACGACGTGGAGGAGGCGCTGCCGGCGGTGGCGCGGCTGGTGGTGGACCACGTGGCCACCGGCTGCCTGGTGGACCTGGCAGCGCCGGACGGCACCCTGCGGCGGGTGACCGCGGCCCACCGCGTGGCCGAGCACGACGCGCGGCTCCATGCGGCCCTGGGAGGCACGGACAGGGGGCCCGCCCACCCGGCGCTCCAGTGTTTCCGCACCGGGGAGGTCTGCTTCCTGTCGCCCCTGGACTTCAAGCGCTGCGACGCCGTCTCCACGAGCGCCGAGCACCGGGCATTGGTGGATCGCCTGGCGCCCACGTCCGTGCTGTCGGTGCCGTTGCGTGCGCGCGGCCGCACGCTGGGCGTCATCACGCTGTTCACCGCGGAGCCCCAGCGCGCGCTGGAGGCCGCGGACGTGACGATGGCGGAGGAGCTGGCGCTGCGCTTGAGCGTGGCGCTGGAGAACGCGCGCCTGTTCCACGACGCCCAGTCCGCGGTGCGGCTGCGCGACGAGTTCCTCTCCGTGGCGAGCCACGAATTGAAGACGCCGCTCACCAGCCTCATCCTCCAGCACAACCTCATTGGCCGGGCGCTGGAGACAGCGGGCACTCCCGGGCTCGTGACGGGGAGGCTCAACACCGCGCAGCGGCAGGTGCTCCGGCTGACGGCGCTGGTGGACAACCTGCTGGACGTGAGCCGGCTGTCCCTGGGCAAGCTGTCGCTGGAGCGCGCGGAGGTGGATCTGGTGCAGTTGACGCGCGACGCGGTGGAGCGCCTGGGGGACGTGTTCGCCCAGGCGCGGTGCACGCTCGAACTGGAGCTGCCGCGCACGCTGACGGGCCAGTGGGACGCGCTGCGGTTGGACCAGGTGCTGGTGAACCTGCTCTCCAACGCGGCGAAGTACGGCGCCGGCCACCCGGTGTCGGTGCGCGCGGGCGTGGATGCGCGCGACGAGGCCTGGGTGGAGGTGCGCGACGAGGGCATTGGCATCGAAGCGGACGCGCTGCCGCGCCTCTTCGGCCGCTTCGAGCGCGCCGTGAGCGAGCGGCACTACGGCGGCATGGGCCTGGGGCTCTACATCAGCCGCCAGATTGTCGAAGCGCTGGGCGGCCGCATCGACGTGGACAGCCAGCCGGGGCAGGGCGCCACCTTCACGCTGCGGCTGCCCCGGAACACGGCGGAAGCGCGGCCCCCGCCTCCCCCGAAGCCGTGAGGGAGGCCGGGGCCGGCGATGCCTTCAGTGCTGGGGCCCCTTGGGCGGGGGCCCTTCCTGTTCGAGCGCGCGGTACTCGTCGTCGGTGAACAGGCGTGAGCGGATGAGGAAGCGCACGCCTTCAGGGGCTTCGACGGAGAAGCCGCTGCCGCGACCGGGCACCACGTCCACGGTGAGGTGGGTGTGGCGCCAGAGCTCGAACTGCGGGCCGGACATGTAGAAGGGCGTGCGGACGATGTCGCCCAGGTACACGTCCTCCTGGCCCACGCGGAAGTCGCCGCGCGGGAAGCACATGGGCGCGCTGCCGTCGCAGCAGCCGCCGGACTGGTGGAAGAGGAGCGGACCGTGAAGGCCCTGCATCTTGTGGAGCAGGGCCTCGGCGGCCGGCGTGACCTCGACGCGCGGCACGGACATGCGGGGCGTCCTTAGAAGAAGCCCATGGGCTTCGGGTCGTAGCTGACGAGCAGGTTCTTCGTCTGCTGGTAGTGATTGAGCATCATCTTGTGCGTCTCGCGCCCGATGCCGGACTGCTTGTAGCCGCCGAACGCCGCGTGCGCGGGGTACAGGTGGTAGCAGTTCACCCAGACGCGGCCCGCCTGGATGCCGCGGCCCATGCGGTACGCGGTGCTGTTGTCGCGCGTCCACACGCCAGCGCCCAGGCCGTAGAGCGTGTCATTGGCCATGGCGAGCGCGTCCTCGGCGTCCTTGAACTTCGCCACCGCCACGACGGGGCCGAAGATCTCCTCCTGGAACACGCGCATCTTGTTGTGGCCCTCGAAGATGGTGGGCTCCACGTAGTAGCCCTCCGCCAGCGCGCCGGACAGCGACTTGCGGCCGCCGCCGGTCAGCACCTTCGCGCCCTCCTTCTTACCGATGTCCAGGTAGCTGAGGATCTTCTCCAGCTGATCATTGGACGCCTGCGCGCCAATCTGCGTGGTGACGTCCAGGGGGTTGCCCTGCACGATGCGCTTCGTGCGCTCCACGGCCTTGGCGATGAAGTCGTCGTAGAAGCGCTCGGCGACCAGCGAGCGGGACGGGCAGGTGCAGACCTCGCCCTGGTTGAGGGCGAACATGGCGAAGCCCTCCAGCGCCTTCTGGGCGAAGTCGTCGTCCTTGGCGAAGACGTCCTCGAAGAAGATGTTGGGGGACTTGCCGCCCAGCTCCAGGGTGACGGGGATGATGTTCTCGGAGGCGTACTGCATGATGAGGCGGCCGGTGGTCGTCTCACCCGTGAAGGCAATCTTGGCGATGCGCTTGTTGCTGGCGAGCGGCTTGCCGGCCTCGATGCCGAAGCCGTTCACGATGTTGAGCACGCCGGGGGGAAGCAGGTCGCCCACCAGCTCCGCGAACTTGAGGATGGTGACGGGGGTCTGCTCCGCGGGCTTGAGGACCACGCAGTTGCCGGCGGCGAGCGCGGGCGCCAGCTTCCACGCGGCCATGAGCAGCGGGAAGTTCCACGGGATGATCTGCCCCACGACGCCGAGCGGCTCCGTGAAGTGGTAGGCGACGGTGTTGTCATCCAGCTGGCTGAGCGAGCCTTCCTGCGCGCGGATACAACCGGCGAAGTAGCGGAAGTGGTCGATGGCGAGCGGCAGGTCCGCGGCGAGCGTCTCGCGGATGGGCTTGCCGTTGTCCCACGTCTCGGAGACGGCGAGCATCTCCAGGTTCTGCTCCATGCGGTCGGCGATCTTCAGCAGGATGTTGGCCCGCTCGCCGGCGGCGGTGCGGCCCCACGCGTCCTTCGCCTTGTGCGCGGCGTCGAGCGCCTTCTCGATGTCCTCCGCCGTGGAGCGGGGAATCTCGCAGAAGGGGCGGCCCGTGACGGGGCTGATGTTCTCGAAGTACTGACCCTTCACGGGCGGGACGAACTCACCGCCGATGTAGTTGCCGTAACGGCTCTTGTACTCGACCTTGCTGCCCTTCTGACCCGGAGCTTCATAGACCTTCGACATGGGGACTCCCTGCGTTGGGTTTTGACGCACTCCTACGGGGGTTTGACGCGGAACAGACCATAGGCAGGTGACGCCTCGCGTCATGCGCGCGAAGTCGGATGTTAATGTTTGTTAATGGTTGATCGCTGAATCAGTCACTCGGGCGTGATGCGAGCGGGCGGGCAGGGTGCCCTTGCTGCCATCCGGCATGTCTTCCACCTCAAGGAGGAGGACGTCTTTTCCGGACCCTGGGGCATGGCATGCAACTGTTTCGAGACCGCGTCGACGCCGGCCGTGCGTTGGGCCAACGGCTCCGCGTCCTGCTTGGCGGAGGCGGTGACCTGCTGGTGTTGGCGTTGCCGCGCGGCGGTGTGCCCGTGGGCTTCGAGGTCGCTCGCATCCTCGGGGTGCCGCTGGACGTGTTCGTGGTGCGCAAGCTCGGCACGCCGGGGCACGAGGAGCTGGCCATGGGGGCCATCGCCACCGGAGGCGTCACGGTCCTCAACGGGGGTGTCGTGCGAAGGCTGGGGATACCCCAGTCGGCCATCGCCGCGGCCGCTGAGCGTGAGGGGCGGGAGCTGGTCCGGAGGGAGCAGCTCTTCCGCGACGGCAGGCCTCCCGCGCGGGTCGAAGGGCGGACGGTGATCCTGGTGGATGACGGGCTGGCCACGGGCTCGACGATGCGGGCGGCGCTCCGGGCGCTTCGTCAGCAGAAGCCCGCGCGCATCGTGGTGGGCGTGGGGGTGGGCGCGCCGGAGACGTGCGCGGAGTTCGAGCGCGAAGCGGACGCGGTCGTCTGCGTCCACACCCCAGAGCCGTTCTACGCGGTGGGGCAATGGTTCGAGGACTTCACGCAGACCACCGACGACGAGGTGCGCGAGCTGCTGGCGCGCGCTGCGCACGGTGGCGCGGTGAGTCCAGCGGAGGTTTGAGACATGGCTGAGCAACGAATTTCGGAGCACGCGGTGCGGCTGGAGGTGGAGCCCGGCGTGGGGTTGGAAGGAACGCTGAGCGTGCCGGAGTCGGTCTCCGGCGTGGTGCTGTTCGCGCATGGCAGCGGCAGCAGCCGCTTCAGTCCGCGCAACCGGTACGTCGCGGGAGTGATGCAGCAGGCGGGGCTGGCGACACTGCTCATGGACCTGCTCACGCTGGGGGAGGAGGAGGCCGAGCGGCGGACGCGGCACCTGCGCTTCGACATCGAGTTGCTGGCGCGGCGGCTGGTGGGAGCCACGCGGTGGCTGGAACGGGTGCCAGGGTTGGGAGGCCAGCCGCTGGGGTTGATTGGTTCGAGCACGGGGGCGGGTGCGGCGCTGGTGGCCGCGGGGCGGATGCCTGAAGCCATCCAGGCGGTGGTGTCCCGGGGCGGTCGTCCGGATCTCGCGGGTGCCGCGCTGCCGGCGGTGCGGGCGCCCACCCTGCTCATCGTGGGTGGAGATGACACGCAAGTGATTGCGCTCAATCAGGAGGCGCTGGCGGCGCTGCGCACGCACAAGCGGCTGGAGATCGTGCCTGGGGCGACCCACCTCTTCGAGGAACCGGGGACGCTGGAGCAGGCGGCCCGGCTGGCCCGGGATTGGTTCCTCCAGCACCTGGTCACGGCCGCACGGGAGCGTCCGTTCGGTGAGGCTCCGCCATGAGCCCGCGCATCGTGGTGGTGGGGGGCGTGGCCACGGACTACCTGGTGCGAGGACCGTCGCTGCCGGAGCCGGGAGGCAGCGCGGAGGGCGACGTCTTCCAGGAGGCGCTCGGAGGGAAGGGAGCCAACGGCGCGGTGGCCGCGGTGAGGCTGGGGGCGCGGGCCTCGCTGGTGGCGAGGGTGGGGACGGATGGGCGCGGCCTGAGGCAGGTGGCGTTGCTGGAACGGGAGGGCGTTGCGCTGGAGGGGGTGGTGCCTGATCCGAAGGCGCCTTCTGGCGCGGTGCTGGTGATGGTGGATGGACACGGGAGGAAGCAGACCTTCTTCTCCCCGGGCGCCAATCACAGACTTTCCATCCGGGATGTGTTGCGGAGCGCGGAGCGGATCGCCACCGCGAAGGTATTGCTCGTGCAGCTGGAGGTGCCGCTGGAAGCGGTCCAGGCGGCGGTCCGTCTGGCGCGAGCGGCCGGAGTCCGGGTGGTGCTGGATCCCGCGCCGGCCGTGCCGCTGCCGGAGGTGTTGCTGGAGGATGTGCACGTCATCCGGCCCAACGCCTCCGAAGCGCGGACGCTGACAGGCATCACGGTGCATGGCCGTGCTTCCGCGCGGCGCGCTGCAAGGAATCTGCTGATGCGCGGCGTGGGGGCGGCCATCATCGCGGCGCCTGGAGGCAGTCTCCTGGTGTCGCGGGAGGAAGAGGCGTGGCTGCCTGAGCTGCCGGTGGACACGGTGGATACCACCGGAGCGGGGGATGCCTTCTCCGCGGCGCTCTGTGTCGCTCTGGCGGAGTCCCAGCCGCTGCTCTCCGCCGCTCGCTTCGCGCATGCAGCCGCCGCCATCGCGACGACGCGGTTGGGAGCGCAGGCGGGATTGCCCTATCGGGATGAAGTGCTCGGATTGCTCGCGGACGTGGTGCCAGACGTTCAGCTCGCGCCGCCGTAGCGAAGACATCCAGCACGCACCGCCGTCACTTGAACCGGCACGGTTGATTGACGGTGGGCTCCTCCGCGAGTTGCACGACCATCAGCGTCACAGGACCGGGGGTGACGTTCCCGGAGAGGTGGCCCTTTCGGCCCTGTGCGTCCGGCCGTGTGTTCAGGTCCTCGCCCAGGGACACCTGCCCTGGCCCCAGCTCCACGCGTGTGCCGTCCATTGCCTCGACGAACCATGTTCCGGAGAGGGGGATGATCCACTGGACCTTCGGGTCCTCGTGCCAGGACCCCTTCCAGCCGTTGGGTTGGACCGTGAAGATGACCTGGGACTGGCCGGGCGGCTGGTGTGCCTGCCATTGAGGATCGGCGGGCGGAGACATGCTTTTCAGGTCGAAGCTCCGCACGGGACACAGGGTCATGTGGCTGACCCCATGGTCATCCGTCCAGTTGTGCCAGTAGCTGAAGACAGGCGCTTGTCCTGGAGCCGTGGCTGCGGAGTCTCGGTCCCAGGCGCCTCCGCCCAGTCCCAGCACGGCCACCAGGGCCGCCCTCCATCCCAATCGTGAGTGCATGGCCGCTCCTCATTTCTTCGTCCGCGTGGCATCCACCGGAGCCGTTGCCTCCAGCGGTGCGCGCATCAACAGGTACGGCGGTTCGCGCAGGTCCTTGCCGCCGTTGAACGACGGCAGCCGGTTCCACTGGCCGAGCGTTACGTAGACATGTCCCGCCGTGGCGAAGATGCCGTCAGGCCAGACGATGCGCGCATCCCTCGCCACCACCGCCAGGAAGTCCTGCTCCGGCTGGGTGGACGGATGCGTGGCCAGCACCCGGCGCTGCCGCCCCGTGGTCAGGTCCACCACCACGAGCGCGGGCGAAGTGCCGAACAGCGTGCCTTGCACCCATTCCGCCAGCGTCGCGCCCTTGTGGTCCTCCGCGTTGTGAGCGGCCAGGTGCCAAAGCCCATGGGAGGAAGCGAGTTCCCGTCGTTCAGCCTGCGCGGGGCTTGCGTGCTCATGGCGTAAGGGTGGCCATCAACGCACGGTCCGCCAGCCGCGAGCCCACGAGCGAGCGGTGCTCCCAGCGCGTGGCCTTCTCCTGGGCTCGTGCCGCCCTCAGGGCTTCCGTCGATGTTTCCGTGCGTGCTTCATCTCGTGGAAGAGCCGCTCCGTCAGCGCGATCAGCTCCTGCTGGGAGAGGACGGGGCACTTCCAGTCCAGCGCCCGCATGTGTTCCAGGAACGCGTCGGGGATGGCCACGCGGTATCGCTCGACGTAGCGAGGCAGGTCGGCCCGCCACGTCCAAACGCCATCGGTCTGGGCGTAGTGGCTGGCCACGAGCGTCTCACCCGTGAGGCAGTCCTTCAGCAGGCCGCCGCTGACCGCGAGCGTGACGCCCGTGTGCAGATAGCGTGCGACGCGCCGCCAGTCCTCTTCCGGCAGCTTCCCTCGCGACTCCACGAGGGAAGGGGCATCCTCGAACCCGGGACCGAACTCCCGGAAGTAGCCTGCCGTCTTGAGCATCCCTTCTCCCTATCAGGGGCGAATGACCCCATGTCGATGAGTGCCTTGCTCGAAGAGGTCTCGCGCCTCCACCACGCACGCCCTCCCGCGACTCCCGCGCAGCTCGACGCCTTCGAGCAACGCGCCGGATGGCGCTTGGACCCGGACCTGCGCGCCTTCTACCTGCACTGCGACGGTGCGGACCTGTTCGACCGCGTCGACCCCGCGTTCTCCTTCCCCCCGCTGTCGGAGCTCCGCCGCGCGCGGATCGTCATGAGCCAGGACGACACGGACCGGGCGGGGCCCGCGTCCTGGTACGCCCTCTGCGAGGTCCGCGATGGGAACTACGTCCTGCTCGACGTGAGCAAGCAGCACGACGGCCGCTATCCCCTGCGCGACGGCTTCCGCGAACGCTTCCCGGATCCAGCGCAGTGCCCCCAGATAGCCAGCTCGTTTTCCGAGTTCCTGGCGGGCGCGCTCCGCTCCAACGGGCGCTGGTTCTGGCTGAAGAAGTTGATGCAGGACGGGTGACGGACCCCGCGTCCCCACCGCACGCAACCGCGTCCCGCCAGAAGCCCGGAAACCCCCGCCATCCTCGCAGGACACTTCATCCCAGGCCGATTTGTCGGCCTCCCAACACCGTCGGATCCGTACGTTCCTCACGCGCTACAGGGCCTTCCAGGCTCCCACTGCCATCCGCGCAATCGCGGCTTACTTCGAGACTGAACGAGATGTTTTCCAGCGTGGATGTTCGTGTCGCTGCGCACTGGAAACCCGCACCGCGTGCTGTCATCGTTGAGGGACTTTCGCGGCGCGGCAGGACGGTTGAAGGGAAGGCAGGGCGGAAGTTGCCCAAGGTCTTGCGGACCGAACGTATTGGGATGTGCTGGACGGAAAACTGTTCCGCCCCGGGGCTGTAAAAACTCCCCGCAACCGAGGGGTGTCTGTCGATGAGTTGGGACCCAGGCCGCATCCGAGTGTCGCAAAAGCGAAGCGGATCAACCGGTTGGCGCGCCCGTCCGCGCGAGCCGGAAAATCCCGGTTCCTGGCACACCGCTCGCATCGGCCGCTGACGCTGTCCTTACCCCCGCATCGCCTTTCGCTGGTTACCGGTCCCTCGTGCTCGCCCAGTCGCCTCTCATCTGCTCTTGCGGTCAGCCCCACTCGGACGCGGAGGCGTGTCCCACGCTGATGCGCGGGCTGGACCTCAACGGCGGCACGATGCTCTACGCCGGCACGCCGCCGCCGGGACCCGCGGCGTCGCTGCCCGCCCCTTCGCTCACGCCCATGTCGTCTCCCACGCCCGTGGTGCCTTCCCTCGTGGGCCAGGAGTTCGGCCGCTTCCGCGTCGTGCGCGAGCTGGGCCGCGGCGGCATGGGCACCGTGTTCCTCGCGGAGCACACGCTCATCCAGAAGCGCGTGGCCATCAAGGTGCTCCACGCGCACCTGGCCCAGGCCCCGGAGCTCGTCGCGCGCTTCCTCTCCGAAGCCCGCACGCTCACGCTCGTGCAGCACGAGAACGTCGTCACCCTCTATGACCTGGACTCGCGCGAAGGGCGCCCGTACCTGGTCATGGAGTACCTGGAGGGTGACAGCCTGGCCAACTTCGCCCGCGGCCCCATGGCCGCGGCGCTGGTGGTGGACCTGATGATGCAGGTGTGTGACGCCCTGGGCGCCGCGCACGCGCACGGCATCGTCCACCGCGACCTGAAGCCCGCCAACGTCTTCCTCGTCCCCAGCCCCAGCGGCAAGCAGCGGGTGAAGCTGCTCGACTTCGGCATCGCCAAGCTCCTGTCCCGCCCCGCCGGGGAGATGACCACCGAAGTGGGCGTCCTCCTGGGCACGCCGGAGTTCATGGCCCCCGAGCAGTGCGGCGACGGCATCGTGGACGCGCGCAGCGACCTGTACGCCGCCGGCGTGCTCGCGTACCTGCTGCTCACCGGCCAGGTGCCCTTCTACGGCCGCACCGCCGCCGAAATCCTGGTGGGCCACCTGCAGAAGGAGCCCGTCCCGCCGCACGAACTGAACCCCGCCGTGCCGGAGCCCCTGTCGCGGGTGCTGTTGCGCGCGCTGGCCAAGCGGCCCGAACACCGCTTCGCCTCCGCCGCGGAGCTGAGAGTGGCCCTGGAGGCGTCGCTCGCGCCGCCGCCCGCGCCCTCCGCGCCGCCGCTCACCGCGCTCCTGCGCGGCCAGGGCACGCAGGCCCCCGTGGAGCTCAAGGGCGAGTGGGTGGGCCGCTCCGGCCTCTTCTTCCAGCTGGCCACTCCGCCCCCCGCGCTCCTGTCGGAGGTGTCGCTGGTGCTGCGGCTTCCCGGCGGCGAGCTGCCGTGCACCGCGCAGGTGGTACGCCACGTCACCGCCGAGCAGGCCCAGTCGTGGAACATGCCCCCGGGCTTCGGCGTGCAGCTGCGCGATGCCAGCCCCGCCTTCCAGGCCCAGCTGGCCCAGCTTCGCAACGTCACCCGCGCCACGTCCGCGCAGGCCACCGCCGCCATCCCCACGCCCGAGGACGCGCAAGCAGAGACCGTCCTCCAGGGTTTTCGCCGGCGGCTCGCCGGGGACCCGTACGCCGTGCTGGAGCTGCCGCGCGACGCCACGCTGGAGTCCGTGCGCACCGCGGCCCAGCGCGCTCGTGGGGCGCTGGAGCTGCTCAAGGCCCGCCCGCTGTCGGACGGCCAGCGCGCCCAGGTGGACCGCGCGTTGGATCGCGTGTCCGGAGCGCTCCACACGCTGGGCCACGTGGAGCGGCGCGTGGAGTACGACGCCACGCTGGGCAACGTGGAGGGCATCGAGCGGTGCCTCGCCGCGGGCCTCACCGCCACCATGCTGGAGCAGTGCCGCCGCCGCTTCCTCGCCGGCAACACCGGCCGCGAGGGCCGCGCCGCCGTCCACCGCCTGTCCGGAGACGCGCTCGCGTCCGTGGGCCGGCTGGAGGAGGCGCTCGCCGCCTATGAGCTGGCGGTCCGTGCGGACCCCCTGGACCTGGAGGGGCTCAAGCGCTGGCGCTTCCTCCGGGCCCGGGTGCGGGGCTCGGCCGCTCCCCGGTAGGGGAGCCGGGCTCGCATCCACCCCGGGGGCGTCTTGCGTATGGGAGAGGAGTCTTCGTTAATCCTCTGCTCTCCCATGGCTTCCGAACCCGACGACAAGCTGCCGCCCCAGGGGCGCTTCAACCGCCTGCGCAAGCTGGCGGGCCTCTCCCTGCATGTGGGTACGGAGGTGCTCAAGACGGGTGCGAAGAAGCTCTCCGGGACGAACTCCTCGGAGCTGCTCAGCCTGGGCACCGCGGAGAAGCTGGTGGCCACGCTGGGGGAGATGAAGGGCGCGGCCATGAAGCTGGGCCAGGCCCTCTCCATGGACCCGGACCTGCTCACGCCGGAGGTGCGGCAGATGATGGCCCGGCTGCAGAACCAGGCCCCCGCCATGTCCTACGCGCAGGTGTCGCGCGTGGTGCAGGAGGAGCTGGGCGCGCCGCCGGAGGCCCTGTTCAAGGAGTTCTCCCCGGACGCGCTCGCCGCCGCGTCGCTGGGCCAGGTGCACCGCGCGGTGCTGCATGACGGCCGCCCCGTCGCCGTGAAGGTGCAGTACCCCGGCATCGACGTGTCCATGGGCCACGACATGGACAACCTGGGCCTCGTCGTGAAGACGGTGTCCAAGACGTCGCGGATGATGGACGGCACCGCCTACTTCCAGGAGTTCCGCGACGAGCTCATGCTGGAGCTGGACTACCGCCGCGAGGCGAAGCTCGCGCAGGGCTTCGCGAAGAGCGTGGCGCGGCTGCCGGACCTGTACGTGCCCCAGGTCGTCGAGGAGCGCAGCGCCCACCGCGTGCTCACGCTGGAGCTGTTGGAGGGCCAGACGCTCAAGGACTGGGTGACGACGTCGCCGGATGACGCCGCGCGCTTCCGCGTCGCGCGCCAGCTCATCCGCGCCACCTACGGGCCGTTCCTGGACGCGGGCGAAATCCACGCCGACCCGCACCCCGGCAACTTCATGGTGATGCCGGACGGGCGCATGGGCCTGCTGGACTTCGGCTCCATCAAGCGCTTCAGCCCGGGCTTCATCGCGGCCAACCGCCGCATGTTCCAGCAGGCGCTGCGGCTGGAGACGCTGGACGTGCTGGGCCTGTGCCGCGAAGTGGGCTTCTCCGTGGAGCTGCCGGAGGCGGAGGCGGAGGTGCTCCTGCGCGAGGTGCTCCACATCGCCGGGCGTCCCATGCGCACGGCGCCGTACGACTACGGCACCTGCGACATCAACCGCGACATGCGCAACCACTTCACGCGCAACGCCGCGCGCATCATGCGCATCCGGCCGCCCCCGGAGGCGATGATGTTCTTCCGGGCCACCGGGGGGCTGGCCCAGAACCTGCGCCTCGTGGGCGCGCAGGGCGACTTCCGGCAGGTGTTCCTGGAGGTCGGCGCGCTCGTGGGCGAGTGAGCCTTCGCGTGAGCGCGGAGCGCTACGTGCCGGCGGCGACGCGGGGGCGCTTGTGCAGCCGCTCCAGCTTGCGCGCCAGGTCCGCGCCCTGCGTGCTCTTGGACAGGTAGCCGTCCGCGCCCGCCGCCAGCGCCAGCGCGCGCAGCTTCGACTCGTCGGAGGCGGAGTAGAGGACGAAGCGGGTGTTCTCCGGCGCCTGCTGCCGGGCCAGCGCCAGCACCTTGTCGCCACTCAGCGCGGGGATGTTCACGTCCAGGAGCACCAGGTCCGGCGCCGTGGTGCGCACCAGGTTGGAGACCCCCAGGGACGAACGGTGGGTGCGGACCTCGAAGTTGTACGAGGACAACGAGCGTTCGGTCAGCGCGAGCTGGTCCGGGTCATCGTCCACGATGAGGACGCGAATCTTGGTCTCGGACATGGTGGCTCCCCCTGGAACCGACAGTTGGGTGCCCCGGTCGGCAGGATGCCGCCCCAAGGAAGACACGTGACCCGGGCACTTCCCGAGTATGACCCACCCCCCTCCCTTCTGGCCACCCTCCCTGGAATTTTCTGGAAACTTCCGATTGGAACCACACGCCTCGTCCTGGCGGGTGGGCAGCCCTGGAGGGCGTTCCTAGCTTTGAAGGGTGTGCGCGCCACGGGGCATGTAGGTGGCCTCCCACCAGGAAGGACCTGATGACATCCCAACGGAAGGCAGGGCGGACGGACCCGCGGGGGCACGCCCTGGAGGCCCGGGCGGCGGCCCGGCGGCAGGAGGCCACGGCGGCCCGGGCGCAGGCGGAGGCCTATGGCGTCCTCTCCCAGGCCTGCGTGCAGCGGGCCCAGGCGCTGAAGGTCGTCTCACTGGCGGATCAGGCCGTGGCGATGCTGGGGGGCAACGACTCCGAGCGGACGTGGGCCGCGGGGGACGGTCAGCGGGCCCGGGTCCACGTGGGCCTGATGGAGCGCGAGGCCTCCGTCCACGCGGCCCAGGCCCGCCGGGCGGAAGCCGAGGCCGCGAGAGCGGACGCCGAGGCGGCGGTGTCCGCGCAGAAGGCCCACCTGGCGCCGCTCGCGATGTCCGCGGGGCGCGCCCCGCCGGAGGACCCAGGCTGACCCCTGCCAGGCGGCGGTGCCGTGCCTCCCCGGGCCCGTCCGCACGGGGTTCCAGGCCTGCCTAGCTTGAAACAGACGCGGCGAGGTCTGTTCGCGCTTCCGGATTGGGGGATGGGAACTTGCAACGCCACGACATCATCGTCATCGGCGCCTCCATGGGCGGGGTGGAGGCCCTGACCCAACTGGTGCGGCGACTGCCTGGGGACCTGGCCGCCAGCGTGCTGCTGGTGCTCCACGTGCCGGCCCAGCACCGCAGCTACCTGCCGGAGATCCTCTCCCGCGCCGGTCCGTTGCCGGCCCACCATCCCCGGGACGGAGAGGCCTTGGCGCCGGGCCGCATCTACGTGGCGCCCAATGACAGACATCTGCTGGTGGAGCCGGACCGCGTGAAGGTGGTGAAGGGGCCCAGGGAGAACGGGCACCGGCCGGCGGTGGATCCGCTGTTCCGCTCGGCCGCGCTCACGTACGGCCCGCGCGTGGTGGGCGTGGTGCTGACCGGCGCGCTGGACTGCGGTACCAGCGGCCTGATGGCGGTGAAGCGGGAGGGCGGGCTGGCGGTGGTGCAGGAACCGCGCGACGCGCTCTGCCCGGACATGCCCCGGAGCGCGCTGGAGCTCGTGGCGGTGGATTACTGCGTGCCCCTGGCGGAGATGGGGGCGCTGCTGACGCGGCTGGTGGACACGCCCGTGGCTCCGCGCTCGCGCAAGCGGTCGCGGCAGGTGGAGACGGAGGTGAAGGTGATGTCGGTGGACCTTCCCGCCATGGGCGACCCTCCCTCTCCGGTGGAGTACGCGAAGCCGTCCTATTACGGCTGCCCGGACTGCGGCGGCGTGCTCTTCGAGCTGGAGGAGGGCAGCCTCCTGCGCTTCCGCTGCCGCACGGGCCACGCGTACACGGGGGAGGCGCTGTCCGGCTCGCAGCAGAACCAGCTGGACGGCGCGCTGTGGGCCGCGCTGCGCGCGCTGGAGGAGAGCGCGTCCCTGTCGCGCCGGCTGGCCGCCCGGGCCCGGGAGCGTGGCCATGACCATTCCGCGCGGCGCTTCGAGGAGCGCGCCCGCACGGCGGAGTCCCAGGTGGAGCTGCTGCGCCGGGCGGTGCTCGCGGCGCCTCCGTCCGGCGCGGCGTCCGTGGAGCCTCCGGTGCTCGGGGTCTCCGACGAGTCGGAGCAGACGGGCTGAGGCCCCGGGTCAGCGCGCTCCGCCGTGCGCCGGAGCGGCCTTCAGCGCGGGGAAGGTGAGCGTGAACACCGCGCCCCCTTCCGGGCGGTTGGCCGCGGTGAGCGTGCCGCCCGCCTGCGTCACCACGCCGTGGGCCATGGACAGCCCCAGGCCCGTGCCCTTTTCGCCCTTGGTGGTGAAGAAGGGCTTGAAGATGTTCGGCAGGTGCTCCTCCGGGATGCCCGTGCCCTCGTCCTCCACCACGAGCCGCACGGCCTTCCCGGCCTTGAAGGCCCGCACGCGGATGGCGCCGCCCCGGGGCATGGCGTCGCGCGCGTTGATGAGCAGGTTGATGACGACGTAGCGCAGCTCCATGGCCGAACCGGCCACGCGGGGAAGCCCTTCGGGCAGCGCCACGTCCAGGCTCAGGGGATGGCCGCCCTGGCGCGCCTGGTGCTCGATGCCGCCCCGGACGATGTCCACCGCGTCGTGGACCACGTGGGCCAGTTGGACGGGCTCCAGGGCGGTGCCGTGCTTGCCGCGGGAGAAGTCCTGGAGCCGGCCCACGCGCGCCTCCGCGTCGGACACGATGCTCACGAGCGCGTCCATGTGCTGCTGGCCCTGGCCCGTGGGGCTCACTTCACGCTGGAGCAGCTCCAGCCGCAGCCGCATGGCGTTGAGCGTGGCGCGCAGGTCGTGCGCGATGCCCGCCGCCAGCTCCCCCAGGGCGCGCACCTTCTCGCGCTCCAGCAGGGTGGCGCGCGCGCTCGCCAGCTCCTCCTCGGCGCGCGCCTGTTCGGTGATGTCGCGCGCGAGCACCAGCACCTGTCCCTGCATCTGGCCGGTGACGCGCTCGATGCGCACCTCCAGCACCCGGGGCTGGGCCTCGCGCGCCTGACGGTAGCGGGTGATGCGCGCGCCGCCTTCGGTGAGCGCGAGCACCACCGCGGCCTCCGCCTGGCCCACGTCGCGCAGGGCCATCCGCTCCGCGCCGTCGTCCTCGCGCCTCCAGGGGCCACGCAGCCGCCCCAGCGCGTGCCAGCGGCTGTTGGCCAGCACCACGCTGGTGGCGTTCATCATCGCGAGCGCGCTGTCGCTGGTCTCCAGCGCCCAGCGCGACAGCTTGAGGGTGATGACCTGCCGCCGGGTGTTCTCCCCCAGCTTGCGCACCAGGGCGGTGTGCTTCTTCATGAGCTCGCGGTACTTGCGCAGGAGTCCCTGGGGCTCCTGCGTGCCGGGGCCCGGGGCGGCGGAGGACGCAGGCGGGGACGCGCGGCGCGGGCTCATGCCTTGAGCTTCCCCCGCAGGCGCTGGTTCTCCTCCAGCAGGGCGGAGGCCCGGGTGGTGTCCTCGAAGAGGATGATGGAGCCCAGCACGTGCGTGTCGGTGACGAGCGGCGTGGCCACCAGCGTGGCGCTCCCCTTGCCCCCGTGCGGCAGCTGATAGGGGATGCCATCCAGACGCAGCGAGCGATTCTCCTGCAGGTGGCGGCGCAGCTTGAGCACCAGCGCGCGCTTCAGCGCGGGCACGTGCAGGGACCACAGGAGCTGGCCCACCGTTTCGCGCTCGGTGAGGCCCAGGAGCCGCTCCGCGGCCAGGTTCCAGGTGGTGATGCGGCCGTCGCCGTCCAGCACCAGCACCGCGGCGGAGAGGGTGCGGATGATGGTGCGCTGGCAGAAGGTGAGCGCGTCCATCTCCAGCGTGCGGTGCGCCAGCTCGCGGTTGGTGGCGTCCAGCTCCGAGTTGGCGGACTGGAGCTCCTCGTTGGTCGTCTCCAGCTCCTCGTTGGTGGACTGGAGCTCCTCGTTGGTCGTCTGCAGCTCCTCGTTGGCGGACTGGAGCTCCTCGTTGGTCGTCTCCAGCTCCTCGTTGGACGCGCGCAGCTCCTCCGTGGAGGACTGCATCCGCACCTGGATGGCCTGCAGCTCCTCCTGCGCCGTGCGCAGGTTCTGCTCCACGCCGCGCAGGTGGGTGATGTCGTGGACGGTGTACAGCAGGCCCTGCCGCCCTCCCGCCGACTCGCGCAGGGGCACCACCTGGACGCGCAGGGCGAGGGGCTCCCCGTTGGAGACCTCCATCATCCCGTCGGCCACCTCCCGCTCGGAGCTGCCGGAGCGCACGCGCTGGCTCTGTTCGACGAGCAGGTCGCCGCTGAGGCCCGCCAGGCCCAGCGCGGCCAGCTTCTTGCCCAGCATCTCCCCCTCGTTGCGGTTCCACATCCGGGCCGCCGCGCGGCTCCACAGCGTCACCGTGCCGTCATTGTCCGTCGCGATGTGCGGACAGGGATGCGAGTCCAGGAGGTTGCGCAGGAAGGAGCGCTCGAAGTCCAGGCTGGATTCGAGGATGCGCGTCAGGCTCACGGGCTCCGGTGGCAGGCGGTCCTGCGTCGTGCTGGTGAGCTCCACGTGCCCATCCTTGCGGTAGATGCGCCGGGCCAGGTCGATGGGCCGGAAGAGCCGGGCCGCGAAGGGGATGAGCTCCGAGCGGCCCAACACCATCTGGCCGTTGCGGCGCAGCGCGAACTGGAAGCGCGCCAGCACCCGCTTCTGCAGGTCGGAGTCCAGGTAGATGAAGACGTTGCGGCACAGGAGGAGGTCGATGCGCGACACCGGCGCGTCCGACACCAGGTTGTTCACGCCGAACACCACGGCGCGGCGGATCTCCTTGCGCACCGTGAAGCTGTTGCCCGTGCGCACGAAGAAGCGCGCCAGCCGCTCCGGGGAGACATTCTCCAACTGCTCCGGCGTATAGATGCCCCGGCGGGCCGTGGCGATGGCCTCCTCGTCCACGTCGGTGCCGAACACCTTCAGCTCCGCGCCGGGGTAGCCCGGCCCCAGCGCCTCCGCCGCGATGATGGCCAGCGAGTAGGCCTCCTCGCCCGTGGCGCAGCCCGCGCTCCAGATGCGCAGGTCCTTGTCCGGCCGCTGGCGCACGAACTCCGCCATGCTCTGCTCCAGGGCCTGCCAGACCTCCCGGTCCCGGAAGAAGGTCGTCAGCTTGATGAGCATGGAGGAGACCAGCGTGCTCACCTCGGTGGGGTCCCGCTCCAGCAGCGCCAGGTAGGCCGCCCGGCTCCGGCAGCGCGTGGCCTGCATCCGCCGCTCGATGCGCCGGTGCAGCGTGGCCCGCTTGTAATTGCGGAAATCAAAGTTCCGCACCTGGCGGACCTTCTCCAGGATGGCTTCGAGCTCGCTGTCGCGTGGAGGCTTGGTCGCCATTCAGAAGGACGTAGTCCAGTGAGACCGACCGGGCAAGACCTGTACTTCCGCTCTTGCGGGAGCACTGTCGGCCATACTCTTCGTCTGGGTCTCGGACGACGAAACGTTCGCTGTTCTTCTCCTCCGCCGCGCGCATACCGGGGGTGGTTTCACAGGGGGCGGCGCGATGGCATAGCGTGGATGTCCCTTCCCAGGGGGTGATGACCAAACGATGGGAAGGCGAGGGTGTCATCCATGGAATTGAACTCAACGGGACGGGAGATCCGTGTCGCGCTGCTGGAGGATCAGCAGGTGTTCCGCGAGAGCCTGGTGGCCCTACTCGAAGGCGCGGGGATGAAGGTGGTGGCTCGGTGCGCGGAGACAGGCACGTTCCTCTCCAACGTGCGCGCGGCCGCGCCGGACGTGGCGGTGGTGGACCTGCGGCTGGAGCACGTGGGCCGCGAGGGCGCGGAGGATGGGCTGAACGCGCTGAAGTACCTGCATGACTTCCATCCGCAGGTGCGCGCGCTGGTGCTGTCCGGACACCAGGAGCCGGACGTGGTGGAGCGCTGCTTCCAGGCGGGAGCGGCGGGCTACCTGTGCAAGCTGAACGCGGGCGTTGACGACGTGGTGCGGGCCGTGGGGCGTGTGGCCCGGGGTGAGCGGCTGCTGCCCGTGGACATGCTCCACGCCAATGCCCTGCACCTGGACGACCTCGAGATGCCGGGCTCCGCGCTGTCACGGCTGACCCTGCGCGAGCGCGAGGTGCTGGGCTACGTGGCGGCCGGCGCGGACAACCTGAAGATCGCCGCCCACCTGGGCATCACCGAGCGCACGGTGAAGGCCCACCTGACGAGCATCTACCGCAAGCTGGGACCGGAGAACCGCGCCCAGCTCGCGGTGATGGCGTGCGAGCTGGGCGTGCCCCGCCCCGTGCTGGCCTGAGGCTGTTCCCTCAAGGCGGCGCGGCTTCCTCCGCGCCGTCTTCCCGCGCTTCCCGGGGGTCGCCCAGGTGCTGGAGGAACCACTCCCCGGCGAGCTCGGCCACCTGTTCCAGCTCCGAGTCCTCCTGGAAGTGGTGGGTGGCGCCCGGGATGATGTCCATGCGCTTGTCGGAGCGGAGTGCCTCGTAGGCCCGGCGGTTGATGTCCAGGCCCAGCGTGTCCGCGCCGCCCACCAGCAGCAGGGTGGGGGCCTGCACCTTGGGCAGCACCGCCCCTGCCAGGTCCGGACGGCCGCCACGCGACACGACGGCCTCCACCTGATCAGGCCGGAAGGCCGCGGCCGCCAGCGCCGCGCCCGCGCCGGTGTGCGCGCCGAAGTAGCCCACGTTCAGGCCCGCGGAGGGGCCCTCGCGCCTCAGCCAACGGGCCGCGCCCGCCATGCGCATGCCCAGCAGGCCCACGTTGAAGCGCAACTGCCGCGTCCTGCGCTCCTCCATCTCCTCGCGGGTGAGCAGGTCCATCAACAAGGTGCCCAGCCCCATCGCCTGGAACAGGCGCGCGGTCTGCGCGAGCCGTGGACTCTGGAGGCTGCTGTCGCTGCCGCGCGCCAGCACCACCACGCCCCGGGCCCCCGAGGGCACCGCCAGCCGTCCTCGGACGAGGACGGCGTCATCGACCGGCACCATCACCTCGCGCTCCAGATGCGAGCGCGCCGCCGGTCCGACACCACGTTGTCGCGCCTGGGACTCCCGCGCTTCTTCCCACCCGTGGTCCTGCCCTACCGCATTCAACCCCGTTCGTGACCGGGGACCTGTCATACAGGCTCCTCCCGTCTGCGTGTGGCTGGTTACCGCGTCTGGCTGAGAAACAGTCTGAACATGGCCCCACCCGTTGTGACCTGCCGGAGGGGGCCGGGTGTCCAGCGTAGGACAGGGCCCGCGGGGCAGGCCACGACGCCCCGGGGAGGGCGCCCTTCCTCGCACGCCACCCCTGACGGGGTGGGGCGGTTCAGGGCTTCGTGGCCACCACCAGCTCGAAGGGGCCGGGCAGCACGTGCGCGTCCGTGAAGCCCGCGGCGGTGAGCCCCTCCAGGTAGAACTCCACCTCGCGCAGCCGGCTCACGCACGTGTCCACGCCGATGAGGAAGTAGGACCAGAAGAACTGGGCCGCCAGCCGCTCCGGGGTGCGGAACTCCTCGCAGATGAGCACGCGTCCGCCGGAGGGCAGGGCGGCGAAGGCGGCCTGCATCAGCGACCGCGCCACCTCCGCGGGCCAGTCATGCAGCACGCGCACGAGCGACAGCGCGTCGTAGCCCCGGGGCAGCGGCTCCTTCAGGAAGTCGCCGCCCACGAAGCCCAGCCGCTTGGCGGACAGGCCCGCGCGCTCACGCGTGCGCGCGACGAGGGGTTCCGTGGCGGGCAGGTTGTAGACGTCCACGGAGAGCATCGGGTGCTGGCGCAGCAGGTGCTCCGCGAGCGTGCCGTCCCCGCCGCCCACGTCGAGCAGCCGGGCCTCGGAGGGCCACAGGGTGTTCGCGTGCGCGCGGAACGTCTCCAGGATGGGGCCCAGGCCCGCGGACATGCTGGCCTCGAAACCCTCCACCTGTTCGGGCGTGCGCGGAGGCCAGTCGAACGACGTGGCGGACATGGAGTGCTCGCCGTGCAGCGTCTCCGGCAGCCGGCCGTACAGGGCCTTCCAGTCGTACTTCTCGCGGTCGCGCTCCAGCGACCCCGCGCCGAGCACGAGCTCCGCCGCCTCGCGCAGGCCGGGCACGCCCCGGTAGCGCGCCGCCTCCAGCGTGTCGCTGGTCTGCTCGCGCTGCACCAGCCCCAGGCTCTCAAGGCAGTCGAGGAACTTGTAGAGCCGCTTGGGCCGCAGGTCGTACTTCGTGGCCAGCTCGCCCAGCGTCACCGGGCCGGGCTCCAGCGCGTCCAGCAGGCCCAGCTTCAGCGCGGTCTCCACGACGTCCATCGCGCGGGCGCCGTTGAACAGCAGGTGCAGCAGGGCGCGAGGCGACGGCGCCTCACGTGTGAAGGGAGGCATCTGGCTGCTCATGCGGCTTCATTGTGCTGCGCTTCGATGAGCGCGTCCATGAAGGCGTCCACTTCCTCGAGCGTGTTGTAGAAGTGTGGCGCGGCGCGCAGGAAGCCCCGGTGGCTGCAGATGAAGCCTCGCGCCACCAGCCGCGCCGTCACCTGGGCGTCGCCGGGGAAGCTCATCGCCACCACGCCGCCGCGCTGGTCTGGCTCTCTCGGCGTCACCACGCGCAGGCCTGCTTCGTCCGCGCGCGCCATCAGCTGGCCGGTGAGCTTCAGCGAGTGCTCACGCACGGCGTGGATGCCCACGTCCTTGAGCAGCTCCAGGCCGGGACGGGACAGCAGCACCATCAGCGGCGCGGGCGTGCCACCCATCATCCGGCGCGCGTCCGGCGCGTAGTCCGTCGTCTGCTGGAAGCCGAGCGGTGACGCGCCGGCCAGCCAGCCGGTGACCGCGGGCCGGAGCGTGGGCAGGAGCCCGGGGCGCACGTACAGGAAGGCGGCCTCGGAGCCGCCCAGCCACTTGTGCGCGCCGCCCATGAGGAAGTCCACGTCCAGCTGGCGCACGTCCACGGGGACGGTGCCCACGGTCTGGTACGCGTCCGTGGCGATGAGCGCTCCGGCCGCGTGCGCCGCCCTCGCGATGCGCGCGACGTCCAGCACGGCGCCGGTGGCGAAGGCCCCGTGCGCGACGCAGACGATGAGCGTGCGCTCATCGATGGCCGCCTCCAGCGCGGCTTCGTCCACGCGGCCGTCCTTCGACGGGACGACGACCAGCTCCGCCCCGTAGCGCGCGAAGCCCTTCCAGATGAAGGGCACCGTGGGGAACTCCAGGTCGGTGATGACGACGCGGCGGCGCTCTCCGGTGAACTCCAGGCACGAGGCCAGGCGCGACAGGTGCGCGCTCAGGTTGGTGTCCAGCGCGACGGAGCCGGCGGGTGCGCCGATGAGCTCCGCCACCCCGTCCGCGTACGCCTGCATCTGGGACAGCCACGTGTCCCAGGTGTCATCGCGCCACGCGCGCATCGTGTTCCAGTACTGCGCCAGCACGCCCTCCACGGCCCGGGGCAGCGCCCCGGTCGAGTTGCTGTTGAGGTACGTGCAGGTCTGGAGCAGCGGGTACTCCGCGCGGAGGGCTCCCGGGAGTGCCGCCACGGTCACGACTGGCTCCGCAGCTCCTGGGCGTGGGCGTACGCCGATGCATGCGCGGCGTGCGGATGCGCATGAGGCCCATGAGGAGTCGGAGCGTGGGGCACCGCCGCATGCGGCCCGTGCATCACCGGCGCGGGAGCCGCGGCCGCATGGGGAGCGGGCGCGTGCGGCACCGACGCGTGCGGGGCGTGGACCACCGGCGCGTGCGCCACGTGCGGAGGATGGGCCGCCGCGTGCGGAGCGTGTGAAGCCAGAGCCGGCTGTGCGTGGACGGCCGGAGCATGGGCCACCGGCGCGTGCTGAGCATGCATCGGGCAGCCGCCGCCGGTGCGCGCCTCGTGCGCAGGGATCGGGGCTGCGTGCGCCGTCGCGGCGTGAGCCACCGAGGCGTGCTGCGCATGGGCCGCGTGGACCTCCGAAGCATGCGCCATGACGGCGTGAGCCACCGAGGCGTGCTGAACATGGGCCGTAGCGGAGTGCGCGTGGACCGCGGAGGCGTGGGCCGCCGGAGCGTGGACCGGGGCCGCGTGGGCCGCCGGAGCGTGGACCGGGGCCGCGTGGGCCGCCGGAGCGTGCTGCATGTTCATCGGGCAGCCGCCGCCGGTGCGCGCCTCATGCGCAGGGGCCGGGGCCGCGTGCGCCGTCGCGGTGTGATGGACCTGCGCCGCCGAGGCGTGCTGCGCGTGCGCCGCCACATGGGCGTGCGCCGCCTGCGCCTGGGCCACCGGCATGTTCACCGCCGTGTCCTTCATCGCGTTGATGGCGGCCATCGGGCAGCCGCCGCCGCGCGACTCACCCGGCGTGTAGCCACCCTCGCGCTTCCAGCCCGCGGTCAGCTCCACGCGCACGTCCCACAGCGCGCGGAACAGCGGCAGCGTCATGCGCGCCTGCAGCACCTGCGAAGGCAGCCCGTCCAGCGCCTTCACCGTGCGGTCGATGCCAATCGTCCGGCGCACCAGCTGGTAGTGCGCGTACAGCCATCCCTGGAAGCTCTCATCCACCGTGACCAGCTGCTCGCAGACGTGCTGCAGGTCCTTCGGCCCCCCAGCCGAATAGACCTGGAACAGCGTCAGTCCGCGACGCGCCAGCATGCGCTCCATGGCGGACTCCAGCCCGTCCGCCGCGAGGCGCAACGTGTTGTAGCCCGGCGACTCCTGGCCGCTGCCGTTGCCCAGGCTGCGGCGGATGACCTGGTACTCGGACGGGGTCATCGTCTCCAGGATGGCCATCTCCGCGCTGATGCCGGCGATGATCTTCTGCACCCGGACCAGCCGCGCGGACACCGCCCACAGCGCGTCGCGGTCCATCTCCGCCACCACCTCCACCATCTCCCGCGACGCCAGCTTCAGGTACAGCTCCTGGGACTGGTGGACGATCTGGAACATCAGCTCGTCATGGGAGACCAGCTCGCCTTCCGGAGACTGCAGCGCCAGCAGGGTGTCCGTGTGCAGGTAGCGCTCGTAGTCCAGCTCGCCCTTGCCCACCCACTTCTTCAACATCACGTTGAACAGCGGTTGAGTCAGCTCCTGCTTCAGCTTTTCGGCGTGGCTGTAATCGGTCGACGTATGCAAGGTGCCTCCGGGGGGACGCAGGCAGATCGTGGTGGGTAGAGCGCGCCCCAGTCGAGAGGAACAGTGAGCGCGTAAATCTCTAGAAGCGACTACCTTACAGCCCTTTTGGTGAACTTCAAGTCATACAGGGCTTGCTGGTTATCGATTTTTGAGATTCCCATCCGTCCGGAGTACGGGGTGGCCCGAGGGGTCGGGCTCACCCAGGGGGTGGGTCAGCTCTCAACCGGTGAGGGATTCCGGTTGGGCGACGCCGGGCGAGGCTTGAGGCGCATGGCGTGGAGCTTCTGCGCCAATTCCGCGCCCTGAACGCTCTTGGAGATGTAGCCGTCCGCGCCGGAGGCAATGGCCAGCGAGCGCAGCTTGGCCTCATCCGAGGCGGAGTAGAGGATGAAGCGGGTGCCGGGGGGCGCGTACTGGCGCGCCAGGCCCACCACCTTGTCCCCCTTGAGGGCGGGGAAGTTGACGTCGATGAGCACGAAGTCCGGCTCGGAGGCGCGCACGATGTTGGACACGCCCAACGCGGACGTGTGGGTCTGCACATCGAACCCGTACGCGCTCAGCGAGCGCTGCACGAGGTCGAGCAGATCCGGATCGTCGTCCACGACAAGGACGCGCGGTTTGGCTTCAGCCATGGCTTCTCCCTAGGTACTGACGAATCGTCTCGATGAGCTGATCGCGGTCCAGGGGCTTGGTCATGTAGGCCGTGCAACCGGCCGCCTGAGCCTTGTCCTGGTACTCGCGACCCGCGTGTGCCGTGACGGCGATGACGGGCACGTTCTGCCCATCCGGCAACGCGCGGAGCCTGCGCGTGACTTCCCAACCGTCGAGCCGCGGCAGGGACAGGTCCATGAGGATGAGGTCCGGCGCGTCGTTGCGGGCCCGCTCCAGCCCCTGCTCGCCGTCCTCCGCCTCGATGAGGTCATACAGTCCGCCAAGGTACCTGCGGACGATGTCGCGGTTCTGCTCGCTGTCCTCCACGTACAGCACGCGAGGCAGCTTCCCCGCGGATGCCGCACGCTGGGTCATCAAGAGGCCCTTGGCCTGCGCGATGACGTCCTCCAGCGCGTGGCCGCCCTTGCGCACGAAGCCCGCGAAGCCGTCGCGCAACAGCGTCTCTTCTTCGGTGGACAGCGTCTTGCCGGTGAGCACCACCACCGGCACGGACAGCTTCTCCGCGCGCAGCCGGCGCAGCACCTCGAAGCCGTCCAGGTTCGGCATCATCAGGTCCAGCACCACCAGCGACGGCGGAGACACGCGCGCCTTGAGCAGCGCGTCCTCGCCGTTGCGCGCCTCGTTGGTGGAGAAGCCCGCGCGGCGCAGGTTGCGGCTGACCAGCTCGCGCGTGGCCGCGTCGTCGTCCACCACCAGCACGTCGCCCGTGGCGGCGGAAGCGCCCGCGGAGGCCAGGCTCTTCTGCACCACGTCCACCAGGCGCTCCGGCTCCACCGGCTTCACCAGGTACTCGCACGCACCCAGGCTGAAGCCGCGGGCGCGCTGCTCCTCCACCGACACCAGGATGACCGGGATGGCGGCCAGCGCCGGGTCGCTCTTCAGCTGGCTCAGGACGGACCAGCCGTCCATGCGCGGCAGGTGGATGTCCAGCAGGATGGCCTGCGGCTTCACCTCGCGGGCCAGCTTCAGCGCGGCGAGGCCGTCATTGGCCGTCACCACCCTGAAGCCCGCGGGCTCCAGCTGGCCCGTGACGAGCTGCTGGATGAGCACGTCGTCGTCCACCACCATCACCGTGCTGCCCGGCCGCGCCATGGGCGCGAGCTTCTGGGCCACGTCGTGGAAGGGGACCAGGCGCTCCGTGGCGTGCGGGCTGTCCGCGCCCACGGTCGTCGCCAGCACGTCCGGCAGCCGCACCGTGAAGGTGGAGCCGCGGCCCAGCGTGCTCTTCACGTCCACCGTGCCGCCCAGCACGCGGGTGAGCTCGCGCACGATGGCGAGCCCCAGCCCCGTGCCGCCCACCTTGCGCGTGGTGGTGCCGTCCACCTGGCGGAACTTCTCGAAGATGAAGGGGAGCTGATCCGACGGGATGCCCACGCCGGTGTCCTCCACCGTCATCAGCAGCTCGCCGCCGCCCGCGGGCACCACCGTGAGCGCCACTTCTCCCGTGTCCGTGAACTTGGCCGCGTTGCTCAACAGGTTGAGCATGATCTGCCGCAGCTTCAGCGCGTCGGTGCGGATCTCCTTCGCCTCGGTGTCCACGTTCACCGTGAGGGCCACGTCCTTGCCCTTGAGGTACTCCTTCACGGTGGCCATGCACTCGTCGGCCAGCTCCTGCACGTCCACCGGCTCGGTGACGACCTCCACGCGGCCCGCTTCAATCTTGGACAGGTCCAGGATGTCGTTGATGAGCGCCAGCAGCGTCTTGGCGTTCGTCTTCACCACGTTGAGGTCGCGCCGGCCGTGCGGCGTCAGGCGGCTGCCCTCCTCGCGCATGAGCAGGTCGCAGTAGCCGATGATGCCGTTGAGCGGCGTGCGGATTTCGTGGCTGAAGTTCGCCAGGAACTCGCTCTTGAGGCGCACGGCGCCTTCCGCCTCGCGGGCGCGCTCTTCTTCATTGCGCTTGGCGACGGAGAGCTCCTGGGCCAGCCGGTCCAGGTCCTCGTTCTGCTGGCGGATGATCTCCATCTGGAGCGCGCGCTGCTGGTAGCTCGCCAGGGAGCGGGCGGACACCGCGCGCGTCTTCTTGATCTCCTCCAGGCTGGCGGCCAGCTGCTTGTTGGCGGCCTCCAGCTCATCCCTGGAGGCGCGCAGGGCCTCCTCGTTCTGCTTGCGGTCGGAGATGTCCTCCGTGACGCCCATCACGAAGCGCGCGACGTTCTGGTCGTCCAGGAGCGGAATCTTGCGCGTGGCGAAGATGCGGTCCACGCCGTCCGCGCGGGCCACCTCCTCGAACGTCTTCATCTTGCGCGTCTCGAGGATCTCCGTGTCGATGGCGATGAACGACTCCGCCTGCTCCTTGGGGAAGTAGTCGTGGTCCAGCTTCCCCAGCAACCACTCCTTGGTGACCCGGAACGCGTCCGCGAACGTCTTGTTCACCACCACCAGCCGGCGCGTCTCCGCGTCCTTCACGAACAGCACGAAGGGCAGCGCGTCGATGATGTTGCTGAGCAGGTAGTTGGTGCGCTTGAGCTCCACGCCCGTCATCTGGTGCTGGGCGCGCTCGGCGTGCAGGCGCAGCTCCCGCGCCACCACGAAGGGCAGGTGGCCGTAGCGGTCCTCGCTGACGTAGTCGCGCGCGCCGGCGCGCATGACGGCGGCCAGCGTGTCCGCGCTCCAGGTGGGCGCGCTCACCACGAAGGCCGTCTCACGGCCGCGCTTCACCCAGGCGGCCTGGACGTCCTCCCAGGTCATGCCCGGCAGCTCGGACCCCACCAGCACCAGGGCCCAGGGGCGCTCCAGCGCCTGCTCCAGGGCTTCCCGCGTACTGACGGGCTCCAGCGTGAGCATGGAGAGGATGTCCTCCTTCTCCAACGCGTCGCGCATGGCGCGCGTCTCACGCTCGCTGCCCACCAGGAGCAGGGACAGGGTGTAACCGAGGGGCGCTTCGGCTTGGGCCACGTCGAACGGGTGGTGGGCCATGGTCTGTTTAGTTGGAGCCGAACGCGAGCACGGTCAGCGTGGTGTTGATGTGGAAGCCCGAGTAGATCTCGAATTGCACGTTCATCCCAGCAGCGGACGGTGCAAGCTTCATGGCCTCGGAGAGCTTTGGCAACATGCCCTGGGCCTGCGCGTACCACAGGCGTCCGCTGCAGTGGAACAGGAGGGCGGCCTGGGGGTTTTGTACCCGCCTGGGCAGTTCCTCCTGGAAGAAGTCCCGCGTCATGCCCGCCAGGTCGCCGGCCTTCATCAGGTCCAGCTCACTGCCCTCCTCCAGGAGGTTGGCGAACAGGATGGAGCCGTCCTCCAGGGGGCGCCACGCGGCGCGGATGAAGTACTCGCGGCCTACCTTGAGCGCGGTGGGGCGCAGCGCGAAGCCACCCGGCCGGCCGAACTCCAGGTCCGCGATGTTCTCCACGCCCAGGATGTCCGCGTAGCGCCGGGCGGCGGGCTGGCCGTCGATCTCCAGGGCGCGCGTGTGCGTCTCGTCCACCTTGGTGATGGTCATGCGCTCGCCGGTGGGCACGTACCAGTGCGAGCGCAGCGCGGCCCAGGGCGCGTTCGTCTTGAACAGGGCCACCAGCACGCCGTCGCCGGCCACTTCGCCATCCACGTGGATGAGGGCGGACTGGCGCGCGGGGTCCGTCTCTGAGTCGCTGGCTCCGCCGCCCACGAGCACCAGGGTCTGGTTCTTCTCCAGGATGCCCAGCAGCAGCTCTTCCTTCTTGTAACGGAAGCCGTCGTCAATCACGAGGCCCACGTACCGGCGCGCGTCCAGGTCCTGCTGACGCACGCCCAGCTCCTCGCACGCGCGCTTGATGGCCTGCGCGCCCGCGGCGATGGCGTCCCCGGTGAGGCCCGAACCCAGGCCCAGGCCCACCTCGAAGTCGCCGGAGAGCGCGCCCATCACCACGCTGTTCTCGTGGATGCCGTTGTTGTCCAGCTCCCCGGCGGTGGTGGCGCCCACCAGCCGGGTGTCCTTCGGCAGCCGCTCGCGCACCGCGCGGTTGAGCGCGCGCTGGTCGCGCTGGCGGGCCGCGAACAGCGTCACCAGCTTCGGCGGGGGGCCGTGCAACTGGCGCAGGAGGTCCTCGGCGACGGCGACCGGATCCGTGAGGGTGGAACGAGCCGTCTGCATCTTCACGTGCGCCATGAGGACCTCCGTGCGAACCGGCGGCGGCTAGAAGCCGGCGCCGGGGTGTGTCTTGTGACAACTGCCGGTGCACTGCTGGAACGACTCGCGGCCCCCGCCGACGTACATGCTCTCGATGGGGCCGAACTTCGCCACGTGGCTCTCAGGGTAGCTCTTGTGGCACGACAGGCAGGCGGCCTTGCTGGTGCGCTGCGTGGTCTCCTGCTTCAGGTGGCAGGACGAGCACTTCTCCAGGGGCGCGTCGAAGCGGTTGGAGCGCGAGTGGATGAAGTGCGTGCGCACGAAGATGGGCCCTTCCAGTTCGAAGCCCAGCGGAGCATGACACGACGCGCACGCGGCGCGGTTGTCGTTCGCATGGAGGACTTCACCCAGATCGCCGCCCTTGCTGTGGCAGGTGTTGCACGGACCCGTGGTCAGGGCCGCGCTGGTGTGCGTCTTCGTCCCCACCTGGATTTCGATGGTGCGCGACGCCGGAATGTCCTCGCCCAGGTAATTGCGGCGCGCCTTGGCGGTCACCAGGTAGGTGCCGGGCTTCACGTCCGCGGGCAGGGTGTAGGTCCAGGTGTCGCTCACGGGCGCGTCCCAGCGGCCGTCATTGGGGAAGAAGGCGCCGCCGAACAGCTTGTTGGCGGGGGGGAAGGTCATGAACTGCGCATAGACGCCGTCGCGCGCCGGGGTGGCGATGGTCTGCACGTCCTGCGAGTCATCCAGGAAGGCCTCCAGGTCGACGATGGTCCGGATGGGCTGGATGTCCTGCGCCGGCCCGATGAGCTGCGTCATCATCATCCGTTCCTGGTGCTTGCGGCGATAGTAGGTCGTCGTGGGGTTGAAGAACGCCTGATAGTACTGGATGCCGCCCGGGCTACCGGGAGCGCCCGGAGGTGCGACCTCATTGTAGGTTGGGAGGCTCCCGGCCTTGTGCAGGCGCTTGCCCTTGCCGTCCTTCAGGGTCATCTGGAAGGTGACGTCCGACCCGGGGGCATACGTGCCGTCCTTGCGGGGCGCCGTCACGGGCTTGATGTCGATGCCGAACCCGTAGCTGAACTCCGGCTGGGACACCTGCGTGACGGGGATGTAGTAGGGGGCGAACGGGCGCAGGCTCCAGCGCAGGCGCAGACCCGCCGTGCGGGAGTTGAAGGTGAGGGTCTGCTTCTTCGCGTGGTCGTACGCGTTGCGCAGCTCCACCAGGGCCTCTTCCTCATAGGCCCGGGCGCCGTTGCAGTCCGTGAGCGAGCGGCAGTCGCGCGTCCACTGGATGGCGCGCATGCGGCGGACGAAGAAGTCGTCGCGCTCCGTGCGGCGGGTGTCGTCGCTGCCGATGTTCAGCAGCACCGGGGCGCCCGTCAGCACGCCGCGCGAGTCCACCGGCTCCACCGTGAAGAGGCTGGTCGCCTTCATCCACGCGGCGTCACGGTAGAAGCGGCGGCGGGTGAAGGTGCCGTCCGGGTTCGACAGGCCCACGAACTCCTGGTCCGCCAGGCGCACACCCGACCACCCGATGGCCAGGAAGTCGCTGTTCTGGCGCAGGCCGTCCACGCCCTCGTCCTTCGACGCGGTGAGGGAGGCGCGCAGGTCAATCTGGTTCACCCAGAAGCTCTGGCCGGCCTTCACCTTGATGGGCACGCCCTTGCCGTTGTCCACCTCCAGCGCCAGGCCCACGGCCGGCTCGCGGTTGCCGCCGCCCAGGATGTCGCCCAGCGACAGGTCCTGGCCCTGGACCGTGAGCTGCGGCTCGACATTGGGCTCCACGACGGCGGAGGACTCCAGCCCCGTGGACTCCGGACCGCCGCACGCCACCGTCAGGCTGGCCAGGGTGGCCAGCAGGCTCGCGCGGCCCGCCGTGAACAGGTGGGGGGAAGTGCGAGAACACCGCTCCCGAATCGTGTCAGTTCCAGCCATGAGGGGACTCCTCCGAACGCGTATGTGCGGACGGCTGCCGAAGCAGCGTCGCGGCCAGTGGACCCGGGTGCCCTTGCGTCGGGGGGACGCTGGCGGAGGGTCACTCTCAAATCCGGCTTTTGCCGGAAACGAGCAGTTCTAGCCACACGGAGAATATCCACAATCAACAGAGCGATTCAACTTCTGAGAATTATTCCACCCAGAGGCGAACTCGAACTGTCCGTGACTGGATGGGAAGGGCCTCTGGGGCGCAACCCACCCGGGAGGGTCATATTCGAATCGATTTTCCCACTTCCTCCTGTGCTTCCAGGGTGAACGGGAGTTCGACCGTGAACTCCGAGCCTTCTCCCAGCCGGGAGTGGACGCGGATGGTGCCGCCGTGGGCTTCGACGAGCTGGCGGACGATGTAGAGGCCCAGGCCGAAGCCCGGCGCGCGGCTGTCCGTCGTGACCCGCTCGAAGCGGGTGAACAGGCGCTGCTGCGCCTCGGCGGGGATGCCGGCGCCGTGGTCCCGCACCGACATCTGGACCCGGTGTGAGTCCTCATCCACGTTCACATGCACCTCCACCGGCTGGCCCCGGCCGAACTTGAGGGCGTTGCTGACCAGGTTGGTGAGGACGCGGTCCAGGCGCTGGCGGTCCCAGCGTCCGCGGGCCGCGTCGCGGGCGTGGACGGTGAGGGCGCAGCCGGCGGCGGCGGCCTGGTCCTCGTGGCGGGCGGTCACCTCGTGCGCCAGCTCCGCCAGGTCCATGGGCCGGGCCTCCAGCACCAGCCGGCCGCCGGACAGGCGCGACAGGTCCAGCAGGTTGTGCACCAGCTGCCCCAGCCGCTTCGTCTCGTCCTCGGCCAGCAGCAGCCCCTCGCGCAGGCGTGGGTCCTCCGCGTTCGCGGGCGCGCACTGCAGGCGCACGCGGCGCAGGCGCAGCTGCAGCGAGCTGAGCGGAGTGCCCAGGTCGTGCGCCGCCACGCCAATGAGCTCCAGCGCGTTCTGCGTCGCCGCCAGCAGGCGGGCGTTGTCCAGCGCCAGCGCGGCGCGCGCGGACAGCTCCTCCAGGAAGGCCTGGTCCACCGCGCCGTAGTGGCGGTGGGGCCGGGTAGACAGGAGGCACAGCGCGCCCAGCACGCGGTTGTCCACGACGAGCGGCACGCTCAGCGCGGAGCGCACGCCCAGCGCGCGCCACAGCTCCGCGCAGGTGCTGTCGCTGACGGAGGAGGGCAGCCGGTCTGGATCCACCTCCGCGAAGCGCTCGGCGCGGCCGGTGTGCATGACGCGCGCGGGGCCGGGCTCGTCCTGCGAGGGCCTGCGCAACAGCGGCTCCCACAGCCGCGCCTGGGTGGCCGCGTCCGCGCACGTCACCGCGCCGGGGCGCACGCCGCCCTGGCCGTCCGGCAGGTAGAGCACGCACGCGTCAGCGATCTCCGGCACGCACAGGCGGGTGAGCGCGTTTCCCAGCTCCTTGGCGCCGGCCTGCGGCTGCAGCACGCGTCCCGCCTCCGCGAGCAGCGCCTGCATGCGCTCGGTGCGCTTGCGCTCGGTGATGTCGCGCGTCACCTCCGCGAAGCCCTGCAGCGTGCCGCCTTCCGTGTAGAGCGCGGTGAGCAGCGTCTCCGCCCAGAAGCGCGAGCCGTCCTTGCGGATCCGCCAGCCCTCCGCCTGCAGGCGCCGCTCGCGCGCGGCCCGCTCGCGGTGGGAGGCGGGCAGGCCGTGCGCCACCGCGTCCGGCACGTGCAGCACCTCCACGCGCTGGCCCACGATGTCGGAGGACGTCCACCCGGTGAGCCGCTCCGCGCCCGTGCTCCAGCAGGACACCGTGCCGTCCGGCTCCAGGAAGCACAGCGCGTAGTCGCTCACGCCATCCATGAACAGGTGCAACCGCTGTTCACTCTGCACGGCTTCCGCGTGCATGGGGCCCAGCGCGTTGCGCAGCACCACCACCAGCGCGACCAGGGCGCCCAGGCCCAGCAGGCCGGAGAGGATGTCGGAGGCGTGATGGAGGACGGCCCCGTCGTCCACCGTCAGCGTGTGGGCCGTGGACACAAGGGTGGCAAGCAGGATGAGTCCGGCCAGAAGGCATACGGACAGACCTGCCCCGACCCGCTGAGCGAAGGTCCAACGTCGCAGCATGTGGCACTCCCCCCCGACGGCACCGAGCGCTTCTGTGCAGAAGGACGCTCAACATCACCGAAAAGGTGGGGTGAGCGACATCGCACTGTCGGGCAGGGTATCCTATAACCCTGTTTTTACCTGTTTGTCATGAAATCATGGACCCTACCCGCAGGGATGGGAAAGGTCTGGCGGGCAGGACGCGGCGGGGCTGTCGGATGGTGGACGATGCCCCGGCGCTTTCCGGGAGCTCGGGCCTGGAATCAAGGGGTTGGAAGGGGTGGAGGTGCCCGTGAAATGGCCTTCCGGGCGCCGGGACGTTATGCAGCGCCCCTTCCTCGTCACCCAGGTGTTGCACGGCATATGGCGTCTCTCGTCGAAGGTCTGAAGGTCCGCTACCTCCCGCAGCCCGAGTGGGGCGTGGGGCATCTGCTGTCGCTGCAGGAGCAGGGGGCCAAGGCCCTCATCGCCTTCCCGTCCCGCGAGGATGCGCCGGTGCTGGTGTCCACGCGCGGCGGTGCGCTGGTGCCCTACCAGCTGCCCAAGGGCGAGCCCATCCAGACGCCGAAGGGGCGCAAGGCCACCGTCCTGGGCGAGGAGCCGGGCGCGCGCGGACTGCGCCGCTACGTGGTGCGCTTCGAGGACACGGGCGAAGAGGACGAGCTGCCGGAGTCGGAGGTGCGTGCGCTGGCGCCGCGCTCCGACCTGTTGTCCACGCTGCGCGACGGGCGGGTGGGGGACGCGAAGGCGTTCATGCTGCGCAAGCAGGCGCTGGTGCTGGACGACGAGCGCCGGGGTGACGCGCTGGGCGCGCTGCTGGCCAGCCGGGTGATGGTGAAGCCGCACCAGGTGGGCGTGGTGCAGCGCGTGCTGTCCGCGCGCCGGCCGCGCTTCGTGTTGGCGGATGAAGTGGGCCTGGGCAAGACGATTGAAGCGGGCATGGTGTTCAGCGCGCTGCGGCTGGTGGGCCTGGCGCGCCGCTGCCTGGTGGTGGCGCCCAGCCACCTCACCGTGCAGTGGCTGGTGGAGCTGTTCCACAAGTTCAACCAGCTCTTCACGCTGATGGACTCGGACCGCTACGAGCAGTCGCTGAAGGAAGCGCCGGACGTCTCTCCGTGGGCGCGCTTCCCGCTGGTGGTGACGAGCCTGGAGCTGCTCAGCCGCACCCGCGAGCACCGCGAAGAGGTGGCCGCCGAGGACGCCTTCTGGGACCTGGTCATCATCGACGAGGCGCACCACCTCAAGGGCGAGAAGGCCTTCGCCGCCGCGAAGGGGCTGGCCGCGAACTCGTGGGGCCTGTTGCTGCTCACCGCCACGCCCATGCAGTTGGATCCGGCGGAGTACCACGGCCTGCTCACCCTCATCGACGCGGCGACGGCGCCGTCCGTGAACGGCTTCGAGGCGCGGCTCCAGCGCCAGGAGGAGCTGTCCACCGCGGTGCGCGCGCTCATGGAAGGCAAGGGCGACGGCAAGGCCGCGAAGGCCGCCGTGGCCGCGCTGGCGAAGCGCTTCCCGGAGGACGCGAGCCTCCAGACGCTGAAGGAGAAGGAGGCGCTGCTCGCGCACCTGGCGGAGACGTACAGCCTGTCCGACCGGCTGGTGCGCAACCGGCGCGCGGTGGTGGGCGGCTTCTCCACGCGCAGGCTCCACCGGCACCCGGTGCAGCTCACGCCGGAGGAGCTGACGGCGCGTGACACGGCGCTCGCCACGCTGGCGAAGGGCACGCTTCGCGGCGCGCCGCTGGCCAACGTGCTGCGGCGCCTGGAGTCCAGCCCCGCGGCGTTCATGGGCGCGGTGAAGTCCAACCCGGCGCTGAAGGGCGCGGACCTCAAGCTGACCGGCCGGGACGCGAAGCTCATCGCGTTCGTGGGTGTGCTGCGCGGCATCTGGAATGCGGAGCCGCGCGCGAAGGTGCTCGTGTTCACGGAGAGCCGCGACACGCTGGACTCGCTCCAGTCGGAGCTGTCGCGCGAGGGCGTGGAGGCGCTGGGCTACCACGGCGATTTGCCGCTCGTGGAGCGCGACCGTCAGGTGGCGCGCTTCCGCGACCCGGAAGGCCCCCGCGTGCTCCTGTGCACGGAAGTGGGCGGCGAGGGCCGCAACTTCCAGTTCGCGCACCACCTGGTCCACTACGACCTGCCGTGGAGCCCCTCTACTGTGGAGCAGCGCATCGGCCGCCTGGACCGCATCGGGCAGGCGCACCCGGTGGAGATCCACGTCTTCGACCCCGCGGGCACGCTCGCGTCGGACGTGCTGATGCTGCTGGCGGACGCCGTGGGCGTCTTCGGTGAGACGGTGGGCGGCCTGGACGCGGTGCTGGAGGAGGTGGAGGACCGCATCGCGGACCTGGCCCTGATGCCCCGCGAGGCGCGCGTGGAATACGCCGCGGAGTTGAAGACCCGCGTGGAGGCGGCGCGTGAGCAGGTGAAGCGCGCGTACGACCCGCTGCTGGACGTGCGCAGCTTCGACAAGCCCGCCGTGGCCCGGCTGGTGGCGCGCGCACAGGAGCGCATGGGGGATGAGCCTGGCGACGAGGACTCCGACGAGGAGGCTCCGCCGCTGGAGGACGGGCTGTGGAGCGTGGCGCGCGACCTGGACGAGCGCCTGGAGGAGACCGTCACGGAGCTGGCGCGCCGCGTGGGCATTGGCGTGGACACCGACGAGCAGGTGGAGGCCTTCCAGGTGGCCTTCCAGTTCGGCCACGCGCTCAACGTGGAAGGCCTGCCCGGCATCGACGTGATGCAGGACCGCACCTTGCTGGGCACCTTCTGGCGCGACACCGCGGTGGAAGCGGAGGAGCTGGAGTACTTCGCCACCGGCCACCCGCTGGTGGAGGCGCTGTTCGGCTTCCTCAAGGACGGCCCCTACGGCCGCAGTGGTTTCCGCCACATCGAGAAGCGCAGCGTGAAGAAGCCCGCGCGCGGCCTGGAGCTGCTCTTCCACGTCCAGCTGCCGGAGTCCCAGGACACCTCGCCCGGTGCCCGCGTGCCCAGCCGTCAGCTGGCCCGCTTCCTGGCCCGCACCCTCCTGCCCGTCGCCGTGGTGGAGGGCCCCCAGGGCCCCGTGGCGGACGTTTCCGTACTCACCGCTTTGGAATCCGACGGCAAAGCCCTGAAGGGGGATGAAGTCCACCAGGCCTTCCCTGGCTTCGGCGCCTTCGTGGACGCCGCGCTGCCCGTGGCCCAGGCCGCCGCCGAGGCGGAGCTCGGCCGGTCCGCGAAGAAGGCCCGGGCGGCCATCGAGGTGGAGCGCGACTCGGCCGCCGCCCGCCTGCGCCTCTCCCTCTCCCACCAGGGCCTGCCCCCAGAGGAGGTGGAGGCCCAGGTTGACGCGGAGCGCAATCACTACGAGCGCCTGCTCCAGGCGCTCGCGGGGGCGAAGGTGGCGCTGGACGCGGCCTGCGGGTTCACCCTCAACCGCTGAGGCAAACAGTCCTGATAGTATGGAATCGGTCTGGCGGTGTTCCGGCCATTTGACCGATTCCCCAATCATCGAGAATCTAGGAGGAAGGCAGCCTCACCCACTATGGCCTTCCCCCACCCCCAGCGTCGGAAGCACGAGTCCGGTCAGGCCGCAGTGGAAGCGGCGCTGTGCATGCCGCTCGTGGTGTTCATGGTGCTGGGCTCGCTGCAGCTCTTCATGCTGCTGCAGGGCCGCATCCTGGCGCAGGTGGCGGTGTACCGCGCGGTGCGCGCGGGCAGCCTCAACCACGGCAGCTGCGAGGCGATGACGCACGCGGCGCTGGTGACGATGCTGCCCACGGTGGAGCACACGCGCACGCCCGCGCAGCTGGCCAACGCCTTTGACGAGCGCAAGCGCAACTACCTGCGCGTGCGCGGCTCGCGGGGGACGCTCTTCACCGAAGGACCCATGGTGGAGATCGTCCGCGAGTCGCCGGATCCCGCCTGGGTGCGCAGCCTCGCGGGCGACGAGGACCTGCTGTTCGACGTGCCCACGGACTCCAATGCGGAGATGCAGCGGCGCACGCTCGAGATCCGCATGGTGGCCTGGTACTACATGCGCATCCCGTTCGCGGACTGGGTGATGAGCCGCATGTTCCTGGCCCAGTTCCACCTCAAGAACTACACGGACGCGAACCCGCTCAACCCGGCGCAGAAGCAGTCGGACTGGTGGGCGGACACCGACGTGGAGCTGGGGCCGGATGACTGGCCCGGCGGCGACCTGGGCGAGCGGATGCTGCGCTGGAACGCGCAGGGCCACTACCTGTTCCCCATCCAGGTCCACGCGGCCATGCGGATGATGACCCCGGTGAAGGCGTCGAACTTCAATGGAGGTGCCGGATGCAGCCTGCACGGCTTCTGAAGTCCGGCGCGCGCGGTCAGGCGCTGGTGCTGTTCTCGCTGACGTTCCTCCTGCTCACGCTGATGGTGCTGCTCACGCTGGGCTTCGGCATGCGCGCCAAGGAGCGCGTCGAAATCCAGATGGCGGCGGACGCGGCGGCCTACAGCCAGGCGGTGTCCACGGCGCGCACGTTCAACGCCATCGCGGTGATGAACCGCGCCCAGATTGCCCACATGGTGGCCATGGCGGGCACGCAGTCGATGATCAGCTTCGGCAGCCAGCAGTACGCCGCGCGGCAGACGTCCCCATGTGCCATGCCCGGCAACGACTGGTCCGCCCTGGACCAGGCGGCGGCCACGCAGGTGCAGATGCTGCAGGGGCGCGCGAGCTCCATGTTCCGCGCGGAGCTGGCCATCTACAACCATCTGGTGGGCACGCACCTGGCGAACCAGAACCTCACCCGGCTCATCGCCAAGGAGATCAACCCGGAGCTGGTCGCCCAGCCCGAGGGCGCCAACAAGTCCCTGGCGGAGGTGTCCGGCGGCGCGTCCTCCGGCTCCAGCTACGACGACCTGATGCAGCAGGAGAAGACGGGCTCGGTGCCGGCGACCTCCGGCGCGGTGATGCCCACGGGCGGAGGCCAGGGCACCGCCACGCTCAACGCCACCATGGGCAGCCTGGGCTGGACGTGGGTGCACAACCGGGGGAGCGGCAGCGCGGGCTTCGGCTCTGGCGCCGCCGCGCACAACCCGGGCTTCCATCACTACGGCAGCGCGTCCGCGATGGACTCCTCCACCTACCAGACCATCTCCGGCCGCAACTCGTGGGCGCACGACCACGGCCGCGCCGTCACCGGCATCTGCCCGGACGGGACCCCCTACACCGCCGGGGCGACGGACGCGTGGGTGATGTCCGACGAGCGCCAGTCCCTCGAGGACCAGCACGTCTACGGCGCGAAGGCGCCGCCCGGCCAGGGCGCGGAGAACAACACCACCGTGGATGAACGCCACACGCTGGGCGCCTGCGTGGTGTGCCCCGGCATCTGGCCTTATTCGGTGGGCTTCAACGCGGGGCTCCTGCACGGCAACGCCGACGAGAACGACTACGGCCAGCCCAAGCTGTACGCGATGCTCCACCGCGACTACGCCAGCGACGCGCGCCGCGCGAAGCCGGACCCCTGGAACCTGCTGTTCACCTTCAAGTTCGCGAACCAGGAGACGGAGTTCGACAACGCCGCGCCGCTCGGGCGCATCCTGCCCACCGGCCGCGAGGACGTGCAGCGCAACCAGGTGGCCCTGGCCGCGGGGCTCGCCTACTACCACCGGCCCCGGCCGGCGGCGGTGGGCGGCGGTTGGGAGGAGCCGCCCAACTTCCTCAACCCCTTCTGGCGCGCCACGCTGGTGAGCACCGAGGGCGCCCGCGACGACAAGCCCGCGAACAGCCTGCAGCAGGCGGGCTTCTCCGAGCACGCGGAAGCGCTGCGCCGCCTGGACAACGCCGGCTACCGGGGCGGCAGCAGCACGGGAGGGAAGTACTGATGCGCGCGCGCGCTTCCACGTCGCGCCGGGGACAGGCGCTCGTCGAGACGGCCCTGGGCTCCATGGTGTTCGTCACCATCCTCCTGTTCGGCATCTACTTCGCGGAGGTGGGCGCGCTGACGCTCAAGGTGCAGGAGGCCGCCAACTTCGCGCTGTGGGAGGCCACCGGGCACGTGATGCACAACCCGCAGGCCGGCGTCTTCCAGCGCGCCAACGCGGAGGCCCTGGCGTCGTCGGAGGCCGCGGGGCGCTACCAGGACTTCGACGGCCGGGCCAGCCACGCCAGCGGCGCGATGACCTTCCAGCTGGCCATCGCGCGCGCCACGCGGGTGAACGTGGACTGCGAGCCGACGCGGCCCGCGGGCAGCCCCGTGGGCATCCTGGGCACCCGCCCGGTGGACGCGGATCCAGGCTCGACGGCGCTGGGGCTGGCCATGGCCACCCAGTCCGACGGCATCTCCTGCAACGCCTCCACGACGTTGCGCGCGGAGCGGCTGGGCAACTTCATGGAGCCGGAGTTCTTCAAGGTGTCGCACCGGCTCGCCAGCGACCAGTTCCGCGTGTGCGCGGCGGGGCGCGCGTCGGGCGGGCGCTGCACCCGGCGCTTCTTCATGCTGCTGGATGACTGGGGCCTGTCCTCCGTGGCGGAGGGCCGTGAGTGCCCGCTCATGATCGACAGCGGGGGCACCTGCGGGAACGTGGACTACTACGGGTGGGCCGAGCGCGTGTACCGCGAGAACGGCGGCGGTGGGAGCGCCGGCGCCGCGCTGATGGCGGGCGTGGGCGCGGTGGGCGGCGTGAACGAGGACCAGTTCTTCATGAGCTTCCGCGGCTCGGAGAGCAACTACGAGCAGAGCATCGGTGGCTCGCACGCGGGCAACCAGACCGTCTGGGAGACCACCCCCTTCGTGGCGGACAACCTCTCCCCCACCTACCGGAACGACGGCCGGCGCAACAAATGGCTGGGAGGCGTGCCGCATTGATGCGCGCCGGGCGCGTGGCGGGAGCGGTGCTCTCGCTGCTGCTGGGGCTGTCCGCCCAGGCGGCTCCCGACGCGGGCGTGCCGGACGCGGGCGTGCAGCAGGCCGCGCCGCGCTTCGCGTGGCCCCGGCTCCAGGTCATCGCCCACGTGGAGTCCAGCGACATCGTGGAGGCGGGTGGCATCCCGGTGGCGCTGCGCGCGGTGCACGTGAAGGAGAACATCCGGGACCTGGTGCAGCGCTTCGCGGACGCGTTCCGCGACGGCGGCCTCTACGTGCCGCCCGGCAAGGAGCAGGCGCAGTACGCGAACAACGCGGCCATGCTCACCGCGTTGGATCCAAAGCGGCGCATCACCTACACCGTGGTGATGATGCCGCAGCCGGATGGCACCACCACGCTGTACCTGGGTGAGGCCAACCACGCGCTGGCGCGTCCACAGGAAGCGGCGGGGGACTTCGCGCCACTGCCGCCGCAAGCGAACGGCGTGCTGCGCGTCAACGCGGAGGGCTCACGCACGCTCACCTTCCAGGTGCCGCTCACGGGCCCGCAGGTGGACGCCTTCTACGACGACGCCCTGGCGAAGGCCGGGTGGAAGCGCGGCGATGAGCCCGGCCTGTACTCGCGGCCCGGCGCGGAGCTGCGGCTCACGCACCAGCCCTCCAAGGAGGGTCAGCGCGACGTGGTGCTCATCCACCAGCAGCGCGCGCGCTGATCAGGCGCGCAGCTTCTCGCGCAGCACCTTGGCGCGGCCCTGCATGTCGGGGTCCAGGCCGGTGAGCTCGATGGACTTCAGCCGCTGGTCCAGGCTCTTGGGCAGCTTCTTCTGGAGCGTGCCCGCCTCCTGGAGCGACTCCAGCTTCGCCAGCGCCTTGTCCACGATGCGCTCGCGCGGGTGGTCCAGGAGGCTGTCGAGGAAGTACGCGTCCTCGGGCAGGTCCGGATACTTCTCCAGGTAGTCCACCACGCCCTTCACCCAGTCCGCGCGCGTCTCCGACTCCTGCACCTTGCGCAGGGCGTCCTTCTGGGCCTTGCGCTTGCCTTCGGGGTCGAACGTCTTCGCGAGCCCTTCCGGCAGCTCGCCGCCGGTGAAGAGGGCGTCCGCGGCCGTCTTGTATTTCTGGTAGCTGGCGCTGCGCTCCAGCTTCTGCTGCGCCGGGTCGTCCTGGCGCGAGTGGTACTTGCTCTTGCCGCGCTGCGCGTCCAGCTCGCGGTAGGACTTGTTGCGCTTGCCGGTGAAGCCACCACCGTCGTTGTCGTCTCGGGCCATCTTCATCTCCCCTTGCGGGCGCGCCACAGCGCGACCAGTCCCCGCCGGACGAGGGTGCGCACCTGCGCCAGCTCCTCGGGGGCGAGGGGGTGCTCCTCGTCCTGCTCCGCCTCGAACAGCGCTTCCGTCACGTACTCCTGGAGGGCATCCGGCGCGGGCGGCGCATCCGGTTCCCTGTCCAGGGCCCTGGCATCCACGGCCGAGAGCCCCGGCGGCCAGCCCAGCTCCAGCATGGAGTGCAGCTCGAAGAGCAGGTGGCGGGCGACCCCATAACCTTCGTCCGTGAGGCCAGCGGCGTCAAGCGCACCCAGCAGGCTGTCCTGCCGGTTCTCGTAGGCATGCATCAGCCGCGTGCGCGCCTTGTCGTCGTCCTCCAGGTAACGCCAGGCGGCCTCCACGAATTCGCTGGAGGGGTCGTCCGGATGGAAGGGCGTGGGTGGCTGCAGCCGCTCCTTCTTCGGGCGCGGCGGGCGGGGGCCGTCCTCCGGCCGCACCGTCTTTCCCTCCAGCACCACGTCCCAGAGCCCCAGCAGGTTCTGGTACAGGCGGCGCGCCAGCTCCGGGTCCGGGAAGCGGGGCTCCCCGTCGAAGAGGGTGGGAATCACCTGGCCGGCATCGGCGCCTTCCGCGCGCGCCTCCTGCATGCGCTCGAGCACGTCGGCGGTGTCGCAGGGACTGCCAGCCAGCTCCAGCAGTCCGTCGAGCGTCTGTGCACCCTCGAACTGGCGGATGAAGTCGGGGGCTCGGTTCTTGGAACGGCTCATCGTGGAATGGACGGTAGGCACAAGGCGGGCATCCACGCACGGGGCAATCACACCGGAGCGGGCGTCGCTTCCGTTTCGGGCGCGGCGCCCCTACTCTGCGGCAGTCATGGCCGTGGAAACTTCGTCCGACCCCTTGAAGTCCGCGATGCAGGAACTCTACCGCGCTCGCGCGGTGGAAGGACCGCTGGGGGAGAACGGCCTGCGCACCGTCTGGCACCTGTCTCCCCAGGGCGCGGAGCTGATGTCCCTGGTGGACGAGGACGGCCGGGTGCGCCGCCAGGAGCTGACGCTCTTGGATGAACACTGCATCTGGGCCAGCGGACAGGGCGTGCGCACGGGCCGGGTGGAAGCCGGCGAGGCGCGGCCCGTGTCCACGGAGGTGCGCGCGGACCCGGAGCTGGTGCCGCAGCGGCTGGTGCGCGCCGCGCAGGCGCTCGCCACCTACGAGGGCCAGGACCGTTACATCCTGCACATGCAGCGCGTGCTGGCGCTCGCTCGCGAGGGGCTGGAGATGTCCAGCGTCACGTCGCCAGAGCACCTGGCGGACCCGTCAGGCCGCAACCCCGGCACGCGGGACACCGTCGCCACCCGGACCGTGACCTTCACGCCGGTGGCGCCGCCTCCGCGCGAAGCCGCTCCCGCCGCCGTCGCTTCAGCGCCCGCGCCGCGGGTGGCCCCGGAGCCGGAGCCGCTGGTGCTGCGGCACGGTCAGCCGCTGCCCAACGAGGTCCTGCCCCCGGTGGTGCGCAAGTCGGAGGGGCTGGTGATGGTGGCCGTCTTCGGCTTCGCCGTCGTGGTGGGGCTCGTCATGCTGTACGTGCTGACGCGGGGAAGCTGAGCCGCACGGGCGAGCGCTCGCCCATCAGGTGTGTCACGTCCGCGTCGGTGGGAACGGGGCCGGACGTCCTGCGGCCGGTGGTGACGCGCTCCGGGCCCAGCGTGGTGTGCAGCGGGTGCGCGTCCAGCACCAGCAGCACGGCCACCGCGGCGGTGAGCACCAGGCCGCCCACCCAATCCAGCGCGCGGGTCCGCCGGGCCTCCGCCGCTCGGTACGTCATCAGCCAGGCGCAGCCCAGCACCAACAGGCAGGAGAAGCAGCTCCAGCGCACCGTGCGCAGCCGCGCCGCCTGCGCCATGCCCTCCGCCATCAGGTCCGGGCGGAGCGCGCCGGGAGCCCGAGACAGCCGGGACAGCAGCGTGAAGAGGTGGTGCGCCTCCAGCGTGCCCACCACCGCCATGCCCGCCAGCGCCGCGGACACCAGGCTGCCCAGCAGCAGGCTGCGGCGCGTGTTGTCGTGGACCACGCGCGCCGTGTTGTAGCGCGCCATGCCCAGCGCCACCGACAGCGCGCCCAGCAGCACCGCGCTCGTCCAGGCCCCCAGCAGCCGGGGCGCCATCGCCTTGCCCAGGCCCGCCGTCAACGCGATGCCCGCGTCCGTGGCGGACACCATCGGCAGCGCCACCTGCATCCGCTCCAGCGCCACCTCCGTGCCCAAGAGCCCCAGCGTCCACGGCACCGTCGCCATGCCCACCATCACCGCCAGCGGCACCGTGCGGCCCATCAGCGTGGAGCCCGTCGCCAGCATGAGCAGGGGCACCTCCACCACCAGCGTCAGCACCAGCAGCGCCGCGAAGGGCCCCGCGGAGCTCACCACGCTCATCAGGCCGGCGGGACTGCCCAGGAGCACCGGCAGCGTGCTCCCCAGCACGCACACCGTGGTGGGGACGGCCAACGCCACGACGAACGGCCCGGGCGCGACGTGAGGTCTGACTGGAACAAGCATTTCCAGTGAGAATAGGGGGTCTGTGATTCCTTGTAATTCAGACGGGGGGACGGCCCACGAGCCAGTACACGACAGAGCAGACGGCGCCGGCCACGGGAGCCAGCACGATGCTCCAGAGAAGTGTCTGGCCGCAGTCCGCGCCTTCGCAGCCGATGCGCCCGTAGGCGAGCACGCCGCCGGTGAGCATGGGCAGGTGCATGCCCGCGATGAACAGGCCCAGGCCGCGCAGCACGAGCCCCCGGTACCAGGGCCGCGTCCACAGCCGGAAGACGAGCGGGACGAGCACCAGCGTGCTGGTGAACGCGGCGGCCAGCGCGAAGTGCCGGGCGGCCACCGCGACGCACGCGCCCGCGGCCAGCAGCAGGGCGGGCACCAGCAGGAGCGCGTTGAGCGACAGCGGCTCTCGTTCGCGGGGCGGCGTCTGGGGCATGGGCCAGGGCGGAAGGCTCGCAGGGCGTGCCCGGTCGCGCAAGGTCAGCGATGGCGTGGAGCGAATGGGCACGGGACCCATGAACACCCCTTCGGAAGCGAAGGCCATGGCCCCGCGGGGCGGCGTTCAGGCGGCGACGGCGCCTTCGCCCAACAGGCGCGCATAGCGGCCCCGCAGCGCGAGCAGCTGCTCGTGCGTGCCGGCCTCCACCACCTGTCCGCCCTCCACCACGGCGATGAGGTCCGCGTCGCGCACGGTGCTGAGGCGGTGCGCGATGACCAGCACCGTGCGGCCCTTCATCAGCGCCTGGAGCCCCGCGCCCACCGCCGCCTCGCTGGTGGCGTCCAGGGCGCTCGTGGGCTCATCCAGCAGCAGCAGTGACGGGCGGCGCAGGAACGCGCGCGCCAGTGCCAGCCGCTGCCGTTGTCCGCCGGACAGGCGGCTGCCCCGCTCGCCCACGGGCTCATCCAGGCCGCCGGGCAGCGCCCGCACGAAGTCCTCCGCGTGCGCCAGCCGCAGCGCTTCCCACAGCGCGTCGTCCGTCGCGTCCGGCTGGCCCAGGCGCAGGTTGTGGCGCACGGTGCCGGAGAAGAGCACCGGCTCCTGCGGCACCCACGCCATCTGCGCGCGCACGCTGGACGCCTTGAGCGAGGACAGCGGCACGCCGTCCCACTTCACTTCACCGCCGCTCGGCGGCAGGAAGCCCAGCAGCACGGAGAACAACGTCGTCTTGCCCGCGCCGGACGGGCCCACCAGCGCCACGCGCGCGCCGGCGGGAATCGTCAGGTCCACGCCCTTCAGGGCCTCGCGTCCGTCCGAGTAGGTGGCGCGCACGCCGGACAGCTCCAGGGCGCGCGACAGGGGAGGGGCCTCCGCGCCCACGTCCGGTGGCACCGGCGAGTCCGCGAGGGAGAACAGGCGCTCCGCCGCCGCCAGCCCGGTGAGCACCTGGGACAGCGTGCCGCTCAGTGACTTCACCGGCTGGTAGAGCAGCAGCGCCGCCGCCATGAAGGACAGGAGCCGCCCGGCCAGCGTCGGGTCCATGGACACCGCGCGAGCGCCCCACGCCACCGCCACCGCCACGCCGACGATGCCCAACAGCTCCACCGTGGGGCTGAAGGCGCCGCGGATGAAGAGCGAGCGGCGCATCTCCGTGAGGTACGCTTCCGCCTCCGCGTCGAAGGACTCCAGCGCGCGGGGTACCGTGCCGTAGGCCTGCACCACGGGGAGGTTCTGCAGCTGCTCGGCGGTGATGGCGCTGAGCGCGCCCAGGTTGGCCTGCGAGCGGGTGGCCACCTTCTTGAGCGACCGCGCGAAGCGGCTCACCGGCACCACCGTCACGGGCACGACGACGAACGTGAAGAGAAAGAGTTTCGCGTCGATGAGGAAGCAGGTCGCCAGCAGTGCGCAAATCTGGAGCCCATCCCTTACGTACGATGACAGCGCCTGGGTGACGGAGAACTCCACCAGGGGTACGTCCGAGGTGAACCGGGAGACAAGTTCGCCAGAGTGGCGCTGCTCGAAGAAAGCCGGAGGCTGGGCGAGCAGGCGGCCATAGAGGAAGCCCCTCAGGTCGGCCATCACCCGCTGGCCCAACCGCTGCATCAGGCCCCCCTGAAGGAACTGGGCGGTGGCCTTCACCAGCGCCACCGCGACGACCAGTAGGGGCAGCCGGGACAGCAGGGCCTCCGGCGCCAGGGTCATCCCCGCGACGGTGACGGGGGCGCCGGTGAGGACGGCGCGCAGCAGGGGCCCGACGATCCACGCGTACGCGGCGGTAGCGGCCGCGGCGGTGAGCGAGGCGAGCGTGCCCGCGAGAAGCAACCGGCGGTACGGGCTCAGGTAGCCCAGGAGCCGGCGATAGACGTGCGCGGAGGGACGGGGGGCCACGGGAGGGGGCGCACTCTGTCACCGAGGCGACGGTGTCGTCCAAGTGAAAGGGAAGTGGGAAGCGCGCGTGCATGGCCGCCCGCCCCACGGCCGGTCAGGGAGCGCTCGCGCCCGCCTGCGTTGCCGCATCCCACACACGCGGACAGCTTGAGATGCGCCATGGAAACCAACACTGAGAAAGAAGTCCTGTTCAATCCCGGCTGCGAGTCGGTCGTGGATGACGAAGATCGCCGCCGTCTGCTCTGGCTGATGGCCGAGTACTTCCGGACCATTGGTTACTCGGACATCAAGGCCCGGCTCCCTGGCTTCATGCCGCCGCCCGTGCTCTCCGGAACCATCGAGGACCACCGGCCGGACTTCACCTGTCGCCAGTCCGACTCCGCCCGCACGCCCATCATCCTGGAGATCGTCACCCCGGGCATGGTGGATGATCCGACCGCGGAGAACCGCTGGAGCCTGCTGGCGAGCGCCGCGAAGCTCTACAACGCGGAGCTGCACTTCGTGGTCCCCAAGTGGTCCATGAACGGCCCCGTGGACCCGGCCCTCAAGCGCCGGCTCGCCCGCATGGAGCTGACGGTCAACCGTGTCTGGACCGTGTAGCGGCAGACCCCCTGCGTCACACAGGGTTGGACCCCGGCCTGGATTGCTGGCGTGTTTCGCTGCGTTATAGTGACTCCGATTCTCTACGCAGCTTGAAAACGCCAGCAAATTCCAGGGGTTCGATTCAATGGCAGGGGCCGCAGGGCAGAAGCGCGACTACTACGAAGTCCTCGGCGTCCAGAAGAGCGTTACGGCGCAGGACCTGAAAAGCGCGTTCCGGAAGGTCGCGTTGCAGTACCACCCGGACCGCAACCCCGGGAACCACGAGGCCGAGGAGAAGTTCAAGGAAGCCTCGGAGGCCTACGAGGTCCTGAGCGATCCAGACAGGCGCACGAAGTACGACCGTTTCGGACACGCGGGCAATCCCTTCGGGGACGCGGGCGGCGGCTTCCAGGGCGTCAACATCAACGACATCTTCGGAGAGATTTTCGGCGACATCTTCGGGGGGGGCGGCGGGCGTGGCCGGCAGCGTCAGAGCCGGGGCGCGGACCTGCGCTACAACCTGGAGATCAGCTTCGAGGAGGCGGCGTTCGGCTGCCGCCCGAAGGTGACCATCCCGCGTCCGAAGAAGTGCGAGACCTGCTCCGGCTCCGGCAGCAAGAGCGGCGCGGCGCCCCGGCAGTGCGCGGCGTGCGGCGGCAGCGGGGAGCTGCGCTACTCGCAGGGCTTCTTCGCGGTGTCCCGGCCGTGCGGTGACTGCGGCGGTTCGGGCGCCACCATTCCGGATCCGTGCGCCAAGTGCAGGGGCTCCGGGAAGACGCCGTCGGAAGAGGTCATCGAGGTCGCCATCCCGGGCGGCGTGGACAACGGCACGCGCGTGCGTTTGTCCGGCATGGGTGAGCCGGGAGACCGGGGCGCGCCCCCGGGTGACCTGTACGTGACGGTCATCGTGCGCGAGCACCCGCTGTTCCAGCGCGAGGAGTACGAGGTCTTCTGCGAGGTGCCGGTGTCCTTCACGCAGGCGGCGCTGGGCGCGAAGATCGACGTGCCCACGCTGGACGGCAAGGTGAAGATGACCATTCCGCAGGGGACCCAGTCCGGCAAGGTGTTCCGCCTGAAGGGCAAGGGCATCCCGCACCTGCACAGCCAGCAGCGCGGGGATCAGCACGTGCGCGTCATCATCGAAACGCCCACGGAGCTGTCCTCCAAGCAGCGCGAGCTGCTGGAGCGCTTCGCGGAGGTGTCCGGCGAGGAGACCCATCCCCAGTCGAAGTCCTTCTTCGACAAGGTGAAGGAACTCTTCGGCTAGGTGGCCGGGCGTGCGGCCGGGGCCACGCGGCGGCGTGGCTCCGGGGCCGCACGGAGTGGGGAGGGCAGGGGTTTCCCCTCGGTGACGCACGCGGGCATGCGCGGTGCACTGAAGCGGACGTTCCAGGGGAATCTTCCCCCCGCTCAAGTGTCGACGGAGCCGCACCCGCGCTGCTATGCACCTCGCCATGGAAGTCCTCTCCGCATCGCGCCGCGCGCTCGTCGCCGCGCTGGCCCTGACGTTGACCGCCTGCCCCAAGACGCCTTCCCGTACTGACAGCCGGGACGACACCTCCGGGGGTGACTCCACCCAGCCCGATCGCCCGCGCGTGGAGGTGAAGCAGGACGCCACCGCGAACGCCGCGCTCGCGCAGGCCCGCACCCAGGCGCAGTCGAACCCGGACAAGAAGCAGGCCGCGGAGGCCTACCTGTCCGTGCGCAAGGCGTACCCCGCCACCACCGCCGGCCAGGACGCGCTCTACAACGCGGGCGTCCTCTACTTCGAGGCGAGGGACTACGCGAACGCGCGCAAGAGCTTCAACGAGCTGCTCTTCGAGAACCCCCTCTACGCCCAGGCCGATGACGCCAAGCACAAGCTGGCCGTCTCCGCCATGGAGGTGGGCGCCTACCGCGACGCGTACCAGACGCTCACCAGCCTGGCGGAGCGCGCGGAGGGCGCGGAGAAGGAGCAGCTGCTGAGGGAGGCCGCGCGCGCGGCGGAAGGCGCGGGCCTGTACACGCAGGCGCTGTCCTCCGCGGTGAAGGAAGCGGGCGACGCCCGGACGGATGAGGAGAAGGCCGCCGCGGTGAAGAAGGTGGAGCAGCTGGTGGAGGGCCGCGCCAGCTTCCTCGACATCGCCCGCGTGCAGGAGGGGCTGTCCCCGTCCAACCCCGCGTGGCCGGTGCTCCAGTTCAAGCTGGCGCGCATCTACTACCACCTGCGCGACTGGTCCCGCCTGGAGGAGACGCTCCAGACGTTCCTGCGAGATGCGCCCAACAGCACCTTCGCGCCGCAGGCCAAGGAGCTGCTCGCGCGCGCCACCCGCCGCGTGGAGGTGCGTCCGCGCACCGTGGCGGTGCTGCTGCCCATGTCGGGCCGCTACCAGCCCATCGGCGAGGCGGTGCTGCGCGGCGTGAAGCTGGGCCTGCAGGGCAGCGACATCGAGCTGGTGGTGAAGGACACGCAGGGCGACGTCAACAAGACGGGCACGGCGATGGAGCAGCTCGCGTTCGACGACGGCGCCATCGCGGCCCTGGGCCCGCTGCTGGTGGACGACACCAAGCGCGCGGCGCTGCTGGCGGAGGAGCTCCAGGTGCCGCTGCTGACGCTGAGCCGTCAGGAGGGCATCACGGACATTGGCCCGTACGTCTTCCGCAACATGCTGACGAACTCCGCGCAGGCGCGCGCCATCGCGGACTACGCGATGAACGTGAAGGGCTACAAGCGCTTCGCGGTGCTCTACCCGAACATCCCCTACGGTGTGGAGCTGGCGAACGAGTTCTGGGACGACGTGGTGTCACGCGGCGGCGTGATGCGCGGCGCGGAGTCGTACTCGTACGACCAGACCACGTTCACCGGTGAAGCGAAGCGCCTGGTGGGCCGCTACTACCTGGAGGACCGCGGCGACTACGCGGAGGCCGTGCGCGACGTGCAGGGCGAGAAGATCACGGACGCGTACCGCCGCCGCAAGGCCATGGAGAAGGCACGCAGCGGCGTGGAGCCCATCATCGACTTCGAGGGCCTCTTCATCCCGGACGACTGGCGCCGGGTGAGCCTGGTGACGCCCGCGCTCGCGGTGGAGGACATCGTCACCAACGCGTGCGACCCGCGCGACCTGGAGCGCATCCGCAAGACGACGGGCAAGAAGGACCTGAAGACCGTCACGCTCTTCGGCACCAACCAGTGGTCCAGCCCCAAGGGCCGCTCGGGCCTGCCGGAGCTCCTGGAGCGCGGCGGCAAGTTCGTCACCTGCTCGGTGTACGTGGACGGCTTCTTCGTGGACTCGCAGCGGCCAGCCACGCAGAAGTTCGTGAAGAGCTACCGCGACGCGTACCGCGAGACGGGCCGCGACCCGGGCCTGCTGGAGGCCATCGGCTACGACTCGGCGCGCATGGTGCGGCAGGTGCTGGACAAGCAGCGGCCCAACACGCGCGCGGCGATGCGCGAGGCCCTGGCGGGACTGAAGGACTTCGACGGCGCCACCGGCCGCACCTCGTTCAACGACAAGCGTGAAGCGGACAAGCAGCTGTTCCTGCTGTCCGTGGACAACAAGGGCGTGAACGAGATCAACGTGGACAAGGAGAAGGCCGCCGTCCGCGGGTCGGGTTCATGAGACAGCGCACCGGGGGCTTCGTCCTCGCGGGCGTGCTGACGCTCACGGGCTGCGCGCACACCGCCGTGGGCCTGGCGCCGGACACGCTGGGGCGGTTGGAGTCCACGTCCGGAGGCTTCCTCTCCGGCACGGTGGAGGGCTTCGACGCGGAACCCACCGTCCTCAACCGCAAGGACTTCATCTGGGCGCTGGACTTCGCGCCGCGCGGCCAGCGCGTGGCGTACACGCGCCTGGGGGACAAGGCGTACCACGTCTCCATCTGGGACCTGTCGCCCGCCGCGGCGAAGTCCGGTGACGCCCGCGCGCCGGTGATGCGCGCGGATCCCTCGGTCAACGTCCAGCAGTACGACCTGGAGGGCGTGACATTCTCGCCGGATGGCTCGCGCGTGGCCACGGTGAGCCGCAGCGGCGCGGTGCAGCTCTTCGACGCGGCGACGGGCTCGCAGGTGGTGGCGCTCGCCACGGAGGAGCCGCTGGTGTCGGTGGCCTTCCACCCGGATGGCAAGTGGCTGGCGGTGGGCAGCGCGCAGGGCCTGGTGTCCCTGCTGTCCGTGCCGGAGCTGTCGTTCGGCGCGGAGGCGCGGCTGCACGTGGGGCCGGTGAGCGCGCTGGCGTTCGCGGCGGACGGGACGCTGTACTCGGGCGGCTGGGACGGGCACGTGCGCGCGTCGGACACGCCGGAGCAGGTGCTGAAGCCGGATGTGGCGCGCACGCACTTCGAGCGGCGCGGCGGCTTCGCTGCGGTGCAGGGCCGCGTGGACAGCGGGCCGCCGGTGGTGCTGGCGCTGGATTCGCGCACGCCGGTGGTGGTGCTCACCACGGCGGCGGCCACGGCGTCCGGTATCGACGTGGCGTTCCTGAAGGACACCGTCACCGTGCCGGGCGCGCTGGGCAACACCGTGGCGCGGCTGTCGCGTGGACGCACGCTGCGCTTCAAGCAGCTGACGCTGCCGGGCGTGGACGTGGCGGTGTGTGACGCGTGCGTGCCGCAGGGCAGCCAGGGCGTGCTGGGCGCGCCCTTCGCCGAGCGCGTGGACACGGTCTTCGACGAGACGACGGCGGAGGCGGTGCTCACGCTCAAGGGCGGCGCTCCGGAAGGGGCGAGCACGGCGATGGCACGGGCGCTCTCGCCTCGGCTGGACTTCACCTTCCCGGCGCACGTCAACGACGTCACCGTGGACGCGCGGGGAAAGCGGCTGGGCGTGGCCTTCAGCCAGGAGAAGGCGGAGCGCAACCGCACGGTGTACGAGCGCGAGCGCAAGGGCATCCAGGAGCCCCAGGGCCCGTGGAACGCGGGCGCGCTGGTGGACGCGGCCTCCGGTCAGGTGCTGCGCAAGTGGGAGCTGCACCACGGCGTGGTGTCCACCGCTGCCATCGCGCCGGATGGGCGCTCGCTGGCGTCGGGCGGATGGGACCGGCGCGTGTATCTCTTCGCCGAGGGCGCGCCGGAAGCGGCGGGTGAGCTGGAGTTCGGCTGGTCCGTGCGGCGCGTGCGCTTCTCGCCAGAGGGGCATCAACTGGGCGTGGCCGCGTGGACGCCGCAGAAGGCCACCGGCAGCCAGGAGAGCGACCCGGCGGCGGTGGTGGTGGGCGTGCGCTACGCGTCCCCCGCGGTCGAGGCGCGCGCGGCTCAGTAGTTGAGGAACACGGCGCTGCGCGGAACGCCGCGCTGGGCCAGCTGGGCCATCACGTCCTGCACCATGTCCGACGGGCCGCACACGAACGCGATGGCGTGTTCCAGCGGCTCCTCGCCCAGGTGGGCCTGCACGTAGCCGGTGAGGCCCTGCCAGCCGCTGGCGCCGGGGCGGCTCACGGTGCACAGCACGCGCACGCCGTCCTCCAGCCACTGCTGCAGTTCGTGCTGGTAGGCGAAGCCGCCCGCCGTGCGCGCGCCGAAGTACAGCGTCACCCGGCCATACGCGCCGCGCTCCTGTCGCACGGCGGCGATGACGGGGCGGATGGCGGAGATGCCGGAGCCGCTGGCGAACAGCAGCAGGTCGCGGCCGCGCGCCTTCTCCATGGGGAAGCCGGGGCCCGCCGGACGCGTCACCTCCACGTGCGCGCCCAGCGGCAGGTGCAGGAGCGCGGACGGCAGCGTGCCTTCGTCCTTGAGGAGGAACTCCCACCGCGTGCTGTTGAGGGCGGGCGGCGAGGCGATGGCGAACATGCCCGGCTGCCCACCGGGAAGGCGCAGCTGCACGTACTGTCCCGGATGGGCGTGCGAGCCCACGAGCGGCGTCCCGCCGATGTCGAGCACCCAATCGGTGAGGCCATCCGCCGCGGGGGTGCGGGCGGTGACGGTGGCTGTGTGCCAGTCGCTCATGGGGACTTTCTAACCCGTCCTCCTGGCACGTGCCTGCCCTGCTAGAGTCGTGCCCGTGAAGACCGTGTTCTGGCTGTTCATGTTCCTCGTCGGCCTGGCCGGCGTGGTGATTCCGATCACGTACCTCTACACGGCCAGCAAGCTGCCGCGGCTGGAGAGCGAGTTCGACGTCGAGAGCCAGCTGCGCCATCGCATCGAGGGCGACCGGATGAGTGTCCTGGCCGGCCGGATGGACCAGGGCATCCGGGACCGCTCGGCGGTGACGTTCACGCGGCCGGACTTCTCGCGGATGCCCAAGGACCTGGTGGCGCTCTACATCCGCCAGATTGAGTGCCCCACCTATTTCCAGACGCCGCGCGAGGATGGGCGCGCGTGGGCGTGGCGCCTGTTCGCCGGCGTGACGTTGGGCACGGCGCCTCCAGGGGACGGGGCCTGCGAGCGGCGGCTGGCCATGCGCATCGCGCGGGAGATGGGCATCGAGGGAGACCTGCAGCTGTCCGTGGCCGCGCACAGACTGCACGCCTTCTTCCAGAAGGATCAGCTCGTCGCGTACGACCTGTCCATCATCCGCTTCGAGCGCGGCGTCGTCGGCGTGGAGGACGCGGCCCGCAAGCTCTTCCACCGCGAGCTGGGAGAGCTCCAGTTGTCGGAGCTGGCGGAGCTGCAGCTCGCGCTGCCGCCGTACGGGTATTACGGCGACATCAAGGCGTGCAAGAACGCGGGCCTCATCCGGCAGAACCGCGACATGCTGTTGCAGGACCTGGCGGGCTACGCGCTGGTGAGCGAGGAGCGCGCGCGCAACGCCATCGCGCAGCCGGTGGCGTGCGTGTCGGTGAAGTAGCGGGCGGTCAGCGCCGGACTTCCGCGGGCACCTGCGGAAGCCAGCCCACCTCCAGCGCGCCCCACAGGCCCAGCAGGATGGCCTCCGCGGCGTCGTGGCGCAGCGAGGTGGGGCGGGGCGCGTGGGACCAGTCGATGACCCGCCGCGCGAGTGTGTCCGCGGCGTCCTTGGCCAGCGAGCCGCTGCGCTGCTCCCGTGCGTAGAGCAGCCGGTGCCGCCAGTCCTCCGCGGCCACGCGAAGCACGGGCAGGGCGCGGCGCAGGGCCTCGCGCTCCCAGACATCCGCGATGGGGCCACCGCCCTCCAGCACGAGCCACGCGAGCGGAGACGCGTCCTGGAGCACGGCGGGCACCGCGCGCTTGAGCCGCGCGTGCGTGCCGAGGTTCTGCGAGCGGTACCACTGAAGCCGCCCGTCCGCGCCAAAGCGCGCGAGCCCGCAGCGCAGGCCCAGGTCCACCGCGAGCAGAGCAGGACCCGGGGGCGCGGTCATGGCGTGGGCTACTTGAGGTACTGCTGCTTCCAGCCGCGGAGCTCGCTGAGGATATCCGCGCGGCCCGCCGCGTCGTCCGCGTTCTCCAGCCGCTTGATCTGCTTGTCCAGGTAGTTGAGGGCGGCCTGCTGGGTGAGCCCCTTGTGGACCTTGTTGTCGGCGTACAGGGGGCTGTTCTCGACCTGCTTCACGGTGTCGAGGATCAGGTTCTTCACGGCGGACTCGCTCGAGGACTCCGTGCGCTTGGGCGCCGGGACGTCGCGGACGGTCTTCACGGCCACGGCCTTGACGGTGGGCGGCACCGGTTTCGCCGGAGGGGGCACCTCGACGGCAGGCGCGGGAGCGGGCTCCTGCACGGGCGCGGCGACGACCTCCGGCGCGGGCGGGGGCGGCGTGGGTTCCACCTTCGAGGCGGGAGGCGGCGGAGTGGCGACGGCGACGACCGGCGGAGGCGCTTCGCTCCCCCCGCGCGTGGCGATGACCACGCCCACGGCGGCGAACAGCACGGCCGCGCCCACGGCGATGGGGACGAAGCGGCGCAGGGAGGTCGTCTCTTCCTGCGGCACCATCAGGTCGTCCGGCGGGACCGGCGGAGGTACCTGGGTGGTGGGGCGGCGCGCGTCCGCGTCGCTGACGGCGACCGCGGGCTTGGGCGGCGCGGGCTCGACGGGAGCGGGCGCGGTGGGGTTGGTGCGCGTGGCGCGGAGGGTGCGGCGCAGCTTGGACAGGTGCTGACGCAGGGCATCCGCGGAGTTGGGGCGCGTCTCCGGGTCCTTGGTGAGCATCTGCAGGATGAAGGCGTCCACGGCGGGTGGCAGGTCGGGGACGAACTCCGACGGCCGGGGCGGGCGCGCCTCCACGTGCTTCATGAGCAGGTCCACCGGGGAGCTGCCGATGAAGGGCAGCCGGCCGGTGATGATTTCGAAGGTGACGACGCCCATGGCGTACAGGTCCGTCATGGGTCCCACGGACTGGCCGCGGGCCTGCTCGGGCGCCATGTACTCCGGAGTGCCGACGACCATGTCGGTGCGCGTCTGCGCGGTGCGGACGGTGGGCCCTTCGCCGCGCTTGGCGAGCCCGAAGTCCAGCAGCTTCACGTAGCGCGTGCCGTCTGGCTGGCGCACGAGGAAGATGTTGCTGGGCTTCAGGTCGCGGTGCACCACGCCCGCGCCGTGCGCGGCGCCCAGGGCGGCGAGCACTTCATCCAGGAGGGACAGGGCCTCCGGGACGGGGAGGCGGCCCTTCTCCGCGAGGATGGCGTCCAGCGGCTGGCCATCCAGGTACTCCATGACGATGTACTGGCGGCCGTCAGGGAGCTGGCCGAAGCCGAAGATGTCGATGATGCCGCGGTGGCGGATGGCGTTGACGGCGCGGGCCTCCGCGAGGAGGCGGGCCACCTGTTCGGACGAGTGCGCCAGTTCGGGGCGCAGCACCTTCACGGCGACGCGCTTGCCGATGAGGGGCTGGATGCCGTCGTAGACGAGCCCCATGCCGCCCACGCCAATGCGCGAGCGCAGCTCGTACTCGCCCAGCTTCAGGCCGATGAGGGGGTCGGTGATGGCGGTGGCTTCAGTACCGGGGTGCTCCACGATGACCTTCGGTTCCGGTGGAGTCGGATGGAACGACGACAGCACGACGGTGCCATCGCGAGGGCACACCGCCGTCTCGGACGGAACGGTGAGGCCGCAGGTTTCGCAGATCAACTCGGATGACATCTCCACCGCGGGGGAGCGTAACAGGTGAAATCCCGGGAAGCGAAGTCAGGGCCCGGGGCACGCCGGGCAAGCAGACAGGCACCTGCCCCCGGGTCGCGTTTTCTCACCCGCTGGTGTCACACAGCGGGCGATGCAGTGGGTCAGGGCGTCGGGCATCCCACGGTGAACTGGGAGATGCCCTCGGTCCCATCCACGCCTCCGTCGCTGACTCCACCGGCCCCGCCACTGCCCAGCACATACGTTGGCTGGGACTCGAAGGTGACGCCTCCATTCACGCACCAACTGACCACGGAGGGGCCTCCGCGTCCTCCACCGCCTGGGCCGCCCTGACCTCCCTCTCCTCCAACGCCGCCCTGGCCTCCCGCGCCTCCGGTCGTCCGGACGTCTCGTGTGTCGGGATTGCCGGGGAGGGCTTTGCCTGTAATCGGGGGCATCGTCTTTCCACCAGGGCCCGGCGCACCGCCAACACCTCCCTGACCGCCTGCGCCGCCGCGCCCACCCATGCCGCCAGTGCCGGTCTGCAACGAAGTGGTGGCTTCGACAGTCACCTGAGCATCTGACACGAGCAGCGCGATGGATGCCCCACCGTTCCCACCACCCTTGCCTTCCTGGCCTCCGCACCCGGCACCACCACCACCGCCGCCGCCACCGCCGGTAGCGATCTGGGTCGCAGCGGCTTTGCAGCTGCCACCGGCTCCTCCGCCACCGCCGCCCGTGCCTGGCTTCCCGGGTTGGCCATCCTGCCCGGAGGCGCCAGCCACCCACATTCCCCCGGCGATGGCGCCGTCGCCCGTGCCCCCAGGGCCCGCGGATCCATTTCCACCCTTCGCGCCAGCGATGCCCGCAGCTCCTCCCGGAGCGTTGCACGTGCATTCGAAGTCGTTGCAACCGGCGTCGGTCACGAGCGCTTGAGCACCGCCATCTCCACCGCGACCACCTCCGCCATTGGGGCCGCCATCTGCCCCCATGTCTCCAGGCTGGGTCGGAAGATTTCCTCCGCCCTGGCCGCCTACGCGCGTGGCTTCACAGGACGAGGCTCCGCCATTTCCGCCAACGGAAATGCTGCTGCTGCTGTCCGACCCGGTGTTCCCTGCACCACCATCCAGTCCGACGCCTCCGTTTGTGCCAGCACTACCCGGAGCTCCGTTCCCGGCCGCGACGAAAACCTTCCGGAGGACGACGTTCTGGCTGCCAATGACCCGCAGCGCGATGGAGGGCTCACCGGCATTGAGCGCATCAGCGGAAGCGATGGTGAGGCCTTCCAACAGGACGTCCGCGCCAGCGACGTCTCGAACGGTGAACGGGATCGTGCCGCCGTCGAAGAACGTGGTGCCGCCGCCATCCTTGAATCGGTCCCAGAACTGGTTTCCGCGCCACGTGTATCCGCCGTAGAGCGAAACAGGCACGTCCACCACGGGCGCAGGTTCGTTGTACGTGCCGGTGCCCAGGTACACGATGTTGCGTCCCGTGCCTCCGTCACGGATCTCCCGGAGGGCGCGAGCCAGGGTCTGGAAGGGCCGCTCGCGGGTTCCATCGTTGCCGTCGTCCCGGCCATCCGTCGGATGCACGAAGTAGCCCGCGTCCGCGACACCGTCGATACCGTCGCAGTCGTTGTCGAAGCCGGTCAGGTCGGGGTAGTCCACGCCGCCGTCTCCGCAGGGAGGAGGCGTGACGTCTCCGCCGTCGCCCGCGTCACCCGCGTCCGGTCCACCGTCCCCGCTCGCCTGCGGTCCGCAGCGGCCCTCGCCCTGACAGTTTTCATAGGCCGCGTCGAAGTCACTGCAGCCGCCCACGCTGAGCACCGCACCGAACACCGCGCCCAGCGCGCCGACCTTCCAGAGGTTCCGCATGGCTTTCCCCGTGCTCACTGCCACGTCCCAGCGAAGCTCAGACCACCGCCCTGGGGCGTGAGCGTCACGGACGGCTGAACGTTCGTCTGCTGCACCGGCAGGAAGTACATCAGCGCGCCCGCCGCGATGGCCGCCGCGCCCACGCCGATACCCACCGCGCCAATCGCCTGCGAACGCTTGCCGGAGTCGCGCAGCTTCTCCGCGTCCTGCAGGTTCGGATACTCGTTGTTGTTCAGGTCGCTGAGCTTGCTCCGCGACTGCACGAAGAACACCGTCCCCACGCCCGCGAGCACCACGCCGCCCGCAGCCGGCACCCAGGCCCACTTGCGGCGTCCCGGCGTCTCCACCGTCGGCGTGTCCGTCAGTCCCATCTCGGTGGGGGGCTGCACTCCCGGCGTCAGGTCCGGCCCTGGCACAGGCTGCTTCACGCCCGGCGTCACGTTGGGCGTCTGCTGCGCCACGGGAGGCGTCACCGGCGGCGCCACCGGCTCCGGGCGCAGCACCCGCAGCGTGCGCGGCACCACCACGTCCAGCGACTTGTTGAGCGCGTCCAGCACCTGGTCCTCGCTCACGCCAGGGACCGACTGCTCGACCAGCGGCGCGCCATCCTGCGCCGTGTACACGCGCACGCCCGCCTTGTACGCGTTCAGGTACGGGCCAATCTCCGTCACCATCACCACGTCCGTCTTCGCCGCCAGGCCCAGCGACGCGATGCAGGACGGCTGCGTGCGGTTGCAGCGCATCATCGCCGTGCGCTTCTTCTTCGGAAGCGTGCGCGTCACGTCCTCCACGCGGATCACCTCCAGGCCGCGGGCCTTGAGCTGCTCGGCCACGTGCTCCTGGGCGGTTCCAACGAGGTAGCGCGGCGTTCCCCGCGTCACGTCCGTGGGCGCCAGCAAGACGGTGACGGGTTTCGCGGAGGAAGCGGGTGCGGGCGCCTGGGCGACCACCAGGGTGAGCGCGGCGAGGAAGGGGATCAACACGGGAGCACTTTCTCCCCTGACCCGTCCTCCTCGCAAGGTCAGGATTCGAGGACCCGCGTGGTGGGACAGGGCCCCACCCACCCGGGGGCGACGCCGGTGTCCGGCGCCGGGCCTCCCGCGTGGAGGTTTCACGTCGCCGTGGCCGGGGAAGCCCGGACAGGGTCCCCTCGCCTTTGGGCGGCTACCGGCGCGTACGATCCGGAACCGGGCGGATCTGCGTCTTCTCCGACGTGTTCAGCTCCGTCTTCGGCCGGTCGTCGTCCTCGTCCTCGTCATCCGAGGGCGGTGGCGGCGGACCCGGCGGACGACGCGTGGGCGTGGCACCCGCTCGCAGCGTGTTTGCCGGCGGGGTGCCGGGACGCGCCGGAGCGGGCGGCGGCCGGCGCGGCGGCGGCGTATTGCGCGCGGGCGAGGCCTCCGCGAGCAGGTCCTCGGACACCTGCACCAATGGCTCGGAGGGCGGCGTGGAGCGGGTGTCCTCCTGCTCCGCGAACGGGTTGCGCGTGGGCGGCGGCGTCTTGTCGTCGTCCTGCGGAGGCGGCGGGCGCGGCGGCGTCGAGGGCCGCAGCGCCGGAGCGGCCTTCGCGGGCGGCGGAGCCGGAGCGGCGGCGGGCTTGGGTGGGGTCGCCGCCGGCTTGGGGCCAGCGACGGGGCCGTCCGGGGCCGCGTTGCGGAGCACCTGCTCGAACTTCGCCCAGTCCTCCTTGAAGTGCGCGGGGTCCGGCAGTCCCTGCTCGCGGTGCTTCAGCGAGGGGGCCCAGCGCAGGGTGTACGCCTCGCCCACCTGGAAGCTGGGCGGGGGCGGCACGCCGTAGGTGGCGGGGTCGAAGAAGGCGTCGTCCAGGTCGTCGAAGCCGTACGCGCGCGCCTTCTGGATGAAGTTGGGGATGATGCCGGTGGGCGCGTGGTAGCCCAGGATGTTCTCGTGCTCGTCCTTGGCGACGGGCGTGAAGACGAAGATGTCCTGGGTGCGGTACTCGCCCTTCTCGTTGAGGGGCAGCACCTCCGACAGGGCAATCGTCTTGCGGCTGCCGTCGTGGAGGCGCTCGCAGCAGATGACGAAGTTGATGGCGCTGGCCACCTGGGCGCGCACGGCGACCATGGGCAGCTCCACGGACGACATGAGGCACAGGGATTCAATGCGGCGCAGCGTGTCCGTGGGCGTGTTCGCGTGCGTGGTGGCCAGCGAGCCGCCGTGGCCGGTGTTCATGGCCTGCATGAGGTGGAAGGCCTCGCCGCCGCGCACCTCGCCCACCACGATGCGGTCGGGGCGCAGACGCAGCGCGGAGTGCAGCAGGTCTCCCATGTCCACGGCGCCCTTGCCGAACTTGTCGGCGGGGCGGGATTCGAAGGCCACGATGTGGGACTGGTTGAGCTGGAGCTCGGCGGAGTCCTCGATGGTGAGGATGCGCTCCTCGTCCGGGATGAGGGACGAGACGATGTTGAGCAGCGTCGTCTTGCCGGAGCCCGTGCCGCCGGCCACCAGCATGTTGAGCTTGGTGGCGATGCCAGCCTCGATGAGGCGCGCCATGGGCTTGGTCAGCGACTTGAACTTCAACAGCGAGTCGATGCTCAGCTTGTCCTTGAAGAACTTGCGGATGGAGATGGTGGTGCCGTTGCGCGCGATGGGCGGAATCACCACGTGGATGCGGCTGCCGTCGGGCAGGCGCGCGTCCAGGCGGGGGCGCTCCTCGGTCAGGGGGCGGCCCACGAACTGGGCCATGTTGCGCGCGGCGCCGATCAGACCTTCTTCGGAGAAGGCGGCATCCGTCTTGATCAAGCGGCCCTTGCGTTCGATCCACACGTCGGTGGGGCCGTTGATCATGATTTCCGACACCGACTCGTCATCCAGGTAGAGGAGGACGGGCTTGAGGAAGGCGCGGAGCGACTCGGTGTACATCGTCATGGCGGGAGCAAGGCTAGCGCGCTCCGGCCCGGGCCCCAAGCTCCCGCCTTGAGTGCCTGCTCGCTTTCCGGTGTGGCGTTCCGGCACGATGCCACCCGGAGGTGGCCATCCGCCCTCCGTTCCCGAGGAAGGAGTGCCAGCCCATGCGCGGTCCCTGGTGGTGCTGCCTGGTGTGCTGGCTTGGGGGCTGCGCGTCCTCCGCCGCGCTCGACCCGGACCTCGTGCGGCTAGAGCCCAGACCATGAAGCGGCTGCTGCTCGTGGGCGCGGTCCTGTGCGCTGGGTGCATGCGACGCGAGGCGAATCCATCCGACTCGCTGGCGTCGGAGGACCGCTCCATTGTCTTCCCTGAGATGTTCGCGCGAGAGGCGCTGACCGTCGCTGCGCCGGGGCAGCCGTACTCGCTGGAGGGCGGCCTGCTTCGGGCCATGCTCGTGGCGGCTGATGACTTCCTTCCCCGCCAGCCGGAGGGACGGTCCTGTTGGAGCAGGAGGGAGGCCCATCGCTTCAGGCTCCTCCGTGAAGGGGACATCGTCTTCATCCGCATGGACCTGGACCCGCGTGCCTGTGAACCCGGTGGGCTGTCGCTGGACGGCGGTGTCATGTACGCGGTTCGACTGTCGGACGGACGCATCCTGCGGCGGCTCCACGATGGTGAGCCGGAGGGACCGCTCGGCCCTGGTGGCCCCGATGCGGGCGTGCCCACCGGCCCTTCGGACCCGTCCATCCCCGTGGGAGACACCTCCTGGGGCCAACAGCAGCCCTCGTTTCCAGCCCAATGGCTGGACGCCGGGAGCCCCAATCCCTAAGCGGGCCCCCTCAGAACGCGCGCGCTGGTCTAAACCACCGCTCACGATCCTCGAACACCTATGCGGCGAGGGGAGAGGACCGACGCAGGGCTGGACTGGACTCGCCGGAGTCGTTCCGCGCCTGGAGGTAGGCATCCACGTTGTCCAGCAATTCGTCCATCGACTTGCAGCGATGGTTCCGATAGCGCCGTGCTATGCCAAGAGGCGGGATGAACGACGAGAACCTAAAGTTTGAGATCGACGGGCCCGAGGTCCACAAGGGCACTGTTGACGCTGAGGCCGCGCTCAAGCTCTTCCTGGCCTACCTGGAGCTCGTCCGACAGGCCGCCGGGAAGCGCGGCGCCGACCTGAAGTTTCACGGGCTGGAAGTCGAGGAGAAGTGCCTGCGGATTGGCGCCCGCCCATCCAATCCCGAAGCCGCCCTGTTCGGTGCGCTCGAAGTCAGCGCGATGCTTTCCGGCGACCTGAGTGTGCCGCGCACCCTCGCAAAGCCTCTAAAGATTTTCCGGGGGCAGGTCGCGAACTTCCCCCAGCACATCAAGAGTTCCTCCGTGCAGGTGGGGCGCTTGAAGCCTTTCGATGTCCACGTCTCCCAGGAAGAGTGGACAAAGGTCCAAGCAAGGCCGCGGTACCTGACCGTAGCGACGGAGAAGGCGCCAGCGTTCGTGCCGGTGCCGGAGTCGTTCTCCGGGCGCGCCACCGTGACGAGCATCGGAGGCGGTAAACCCATGGTGGGGCTCGACGCTCGAATCGAACGCGGGGAGATGACGCTCAACCTCACGACGGACCTTGCGCTCCGGATCGCGCCGTACCTCTACAAGGAAGTCGACGTCGAAGCGCGAGTCATCCGCGATGCGAAGGGGGGCATCACCGAAGGGGAGCTCCTCGACTTCGATCCGGTGACGGACGAGGACCCGACGACAGCGTGGGGCAACTTCTACCGTGAGGCCAGTGGGGGCGAGTTCGAGGGGTTGAGCCTCGACGAGCTGAACAAGGAGCTCGGGCGTGATTGATCCCAGCAGACTGCCCAAGCGAGTCATGTTCGACACGAACGTGCTCAGCTTCGTTTTCGACCCGCCGACGGGGCGGGCTGAAGAAGCCCCTTCACGCGAGCTGTGGGATGCGCTCGTCGCCAACCGGCGCGACATCCTCATCCCCGCGCCCTCCCTCGCCGAGTTCATGCGCCGCGGCCACAAGGCCCCACCAGCTGTGCGCAACGTCGAAATCATCCCCTTCGACACGCCTGCGGCGCTCATCTTGGCCACTGGCCTGCCCATGTCCGTCCTCAAGGCCGTCAACGGGACGGGCACGAGCATGACGCACCTGAAGTTCGACTCGATGATCATGGCGTGCGCGGCGCGCGGTCGTGCGGACGTTCTCGTCACCTTCGACCCGGACCACCCCAAGCTGAAGGCCCAAGCCGGGCGGGCGTTCGCCAAGTTGTCGGTGATGACGCCCCCCGAGGTTCTGGCGTGGGTAGCGGCTCCAGCAGCTGCAGCGCCGGCCCAGGCGGCTCTGCCAGCCACCACGGCAGTGCGCCCGCCGTCGTAGCCCTGCTTCGACGCTTGGCGAGGCTCCCAGGGCCTCCACAACGCAAACGGCCCGCCCCAGGGGACTGGGAGCGGGCCGCTCACTACCGGGGCGGAACTACGCCTGCGGCATGTCGCCTTCCGCAGTCATGTCCTTGCCCACCATCGCGTGGAACTCGACGCGGCCCTTATTCGCCCGGCCGGGGCGGTAGACGGGCAGCATGAACTGCGGCAGCCCCATCTTCGCTAGGCTCGTAGACATCTCAGCTCGCGCGTATGGCCAGACGTTCACGACGCCGTTGATGTTGGCGAACTGCCCGAGTCGCTCGTCCCACTCGGCCGGTGCCGGCTTCTTGAGCGCATACTCAAGGGCATAGGCGATGTGGAACTCAACGAGCTTGCCCCACTCCGCATCGCGCTTCGCTTTCGTGTGAAGTGCGCTGTCAAGCTTGAACCTCACATCGAAGCCGGGGCGCTCATCCCGCCTGCGCCACTCGCAGCTGTATTCAAACTCAAGGGCAATCGAGACGCCGGGCACCGCGTCCTGAGAGGCAATCCTGGCGACGAGTTCTTCCAGGCGAACCGCGAGGAGGTCGACGGCGTTGGAGACTTCGGCCAGGGCCTTGGGATCAATCTTCGGGGGTCCGGGTTCGGTCGTGGCCTTGGTCATGGCTTGGTGTTTCAAACGGAGTGCAGATGGATGTATTCGCCCTGCGTGGTCGACGTCTCGACCCCTCGACTGAACAGTCGAAGATTCGAGACGGCGACCGGCAAAGCGGTCTCCGTGATGTAAGTGTGGCGCGGCGCAGGAGCCTTCCGGTACTCGCGCCGCGGCTCCGGCGAAGCTTGAACAGTCTCGACCGGAGGCGCCTCGGCCTTCTGCGCCTCGCGGTCAACGAGCACGAACTGAAGCTCGGCGCCGAGCGCTTCGGCAATCATGGCCGCCGTAAAGACAGTCAGATTGCGATTGGGGGACAGCCAACGAGTCACGGCGGAACGCTCAACCCCAAGCTTCTTCGCCAGATCCGTTCGCTTCATCCCGCGCTGCTCAAGGAGTCCCAGAAAGCTGTCGAGCAAGCGGAACGCCGCAGCGTAACCAGCAGTATACTTGGCTTGCTTCATCGCTTTTTGCCTCGGTCTTGTGGGTGAACCCTCAATGCGGATTGCTTCAACTGCTCTTCCCTCGCTTTAATCTCTTTCTCGATGCGCTCGACCCTGATGATATCATTCGGGTCTGTCTTTCCAGTCTTCTTGGTCGCCCCATGCGTGATGACCAAATCGTTACCGTCGCGATAGAAAAACAGGCGTTTCTTGTGGACCTTGAATTCGCCTAGATTCCCGCAATAAGGCAGCGGATATTTATACAGTGTATCGATCCTGCACTGCCCGTTGTCAGCGACCAGTTGGAACGTGGCCTGGAACTGCGATCGCTGCTTTTCGTCGCATTCACCGTCGAAGAACTCTTCGCCCAGGTACCGCTCGTTGTTGCCGGCACCCCACACGATCCGCAACTTGGCCGTCGGCCCACGGTCCATCGCGATTTTTCGAGGTCCAGTCACTTCCTCGGGTTGTTGCCATAGATGGTAACAACACGCAAGAATCTTGCAATCTGCCCTCCAGTACCCCAGCAACATCGGCCGCTTAGCGGGCAGCACCAGCCCGCCCCATACGGCCCTACTGTAAGCGCCGTAGGCTAGACGGGCCGCGGGCATCCAGTGTGACAAGCGGGCGCGCCCCTGTTTGCCAGGTGGCAAGGCGTCCACGCTGGCCGGGGGACCGCTGCAATCGATTGCAGGGCTGACTTGCCACCTGGCAAGACGCCTACTCGCCGCGCGGGCCTCAACGGCGCGAACAGCGCGGCAGCCAGGTGAGCTCCTTCAGTGAGGCGCCCTGGAGGGCTTCCCGGTTACGCCGGCGTGGCAGCGATTATCCGCCCCGGGCCGCGCACTCATGCATGAGTTGCCGCACGGAGAGTGCGATTAAACGGCCGGCGGGGTGACTATCCCGGCAATTGCGCATTCCTGCTTATATCTACGTACCACACGGGTCGTCTCATATGCTTATGCTGCCCTCTGCGGGTGCGAATTATCTGGACATTATTCTGAATATTCCTCACCTCCACATACGCTGACACACGGCACTGCATATGTATGACCTACCTGCGTCGATCGCTTAAGTACTCGTAACTACTAGAAACGTACCTCCCCACCCCCTCCCCTAACCTGTTCTGATCTCCTATAGATCAGAGACACTGATCCGATCTGCGTCATCTAATTTGTGTGTCTATGTAATACCTGTTTCCTGAGAGGTACTGCCCTATATGTGTGTATATCCCTTGGGTAGGTAGGTAGATAGTGAATGATATCAAGAGCTTAAGGGCTACCTACCCCCATCCCTACCCCACCCCGCCCGCTCCCCACCTGACGCCCCGATGCAGAACAACGTGCGCCAATTTCAGCCCTGACGTAATTTTTGACTACACTGTCGCATATAGGCGCACCCGCCCCATGTGTCTGGGTCCTACATAGGGGTACACTGCCTACGGGTGCGCAGACCGCGAGATCTCGCTAGGTCCAGGGCGCCCAAGGTCCCGCCGCCCCCAGCGCCGTAGCCCGGTCAAAGTTCCGGCTTCCGCCACCTGGTGGTACCCCGTGGAGGATGGGCTCGAAGAGCGCACCAGCGAAGACCAACGGCTGCCCGCCGGGCGAGTGCGCTTGCACGCCCCCCCTGGCCATGCGCGCCTACGCCCGCCACCGCGGGGCGCACCACGAAACGGTGCGCGCGGCCATCGAGTCCGGGCGCCTCCGGGAGTCCGTCCGGGACGGCAAGGTGGTGGACGTGGCCCTCGCAGACCGCGAGTGGGCGCGGAACACCAGCTACTCGGAAGCGCCCATCTCCGTCCGCGAACGCGAGGCCGCGCGCGAGCTCGCCGCCTCGAAGGCGCCTGCGGCCGGCCCTCGCCCTGCCCCACTACCCGCCGACGTGCCCCCTGACTCCGAGCTGTCGAGCAACGAGGCCGCGCGGATCAAGACCTACTGGCAGGCCAGGCAGGCAGAGCTGGACTACCGCCAGGAGGCCGGGGAGCTCGTCCCCGCGCGCGACGTCCGCGCGAAGCTGGAGGACGTGTTCCGCACCTGCCGGACGCACCTGCTGGGCGTCCCGTCCCGGGCGCGCCAGGCGATGCCGCACCTCACCGCCTCCGACGTCGGGACGCTGGAGAACCTAGTGCGGGAGGCCCTTGACGAGCTCGCGGAGAGCGCGTCGTGACGCGCCCGCTGGCCTGGGTACGCCGCGCGGCTCGGATGCTGGTGCGCCCCCACGATCTGCACCTGCGCTGGCTGCTGGCGGACGAGCGGAAGAGGAAGCGATGAGCGACTACGGGGAGCTGGGCGCGGCCATCGGCGCGCTGGTCACCACGAAGCAGGCGGCCCACGGGGACAGCTTCGGGAAGTCCGGCGCGGTGATGCGCATCCTGTACCCGGACGGCATCCCGCCGGAGCGGATGGACGACGCGCTGACCGTCGTTCGCGTGCTGGATAAGCTGTTCCGGATCGCCACGGACCGCGACGCGCTGGGCGAGTCGCCCTGGCGGGACATCGCCGGGTACGCGCTGCTCTCCGTGGCGCGCAGCGAGCGCGAGAGGGATCCCCCTCGATGAGCGAGCACGCCGACATCGACGGCGTGGTCCGCGCCGCCATGGCCGCGTGGAAGCCCCCGCCCCGTCTGTCCCTGTCGGAGTGGGCGGACCGGTACTTCCACCTGTCCGCCGAGTCCGCCGCGGAGCCCGGGCGCTGGCGCTCGCTGCCGTACCAGCGCGGCATCATGGACGCCTTCACGGACCCTAAACCACCGCTCACGATCCTCGAACACCTATGCGGCGAGGGGAGAGGACCGACGCAGGGCTGGACTGGACTCGCCGGAGTCGTTCCGCGCCTGATGCATCCCCTCATTTCTGATTCCCCCTCGGAGCTCGCTTGGTCGGCTGCCCGTGCGTTCTCCGAGGGGAAGTTTCAAATGAGGGGATAGCTCAGGTTCCGCGCCTGGAGGTAGGCATCCACGTTGTCCAGCAATTCGTCCATCGACTTGCAGCGATGGTTCCGAGTGACGTTGGCGTGCAGGTCGAGCCCGCGGCGCTCGATGCGGTTCTCCTCGGGGCAGTAGGGCGGCAGGAAGTGCAGGACGATTCGGCCACGCAGTTGGGCCAGAGCCAGGTGCGTCTTCCTGTTGTCGTGGATGGAGGCATTGTCCAGGATGAGGTGGATGCGGCGCGCCTGCTTGTTCTCGGTGGCCAGCCGCCACAGCAGCGAAATGAAGAGGGAGCTGGCTTTGCTGGCGCCCTTCACCCACGTCACCTTGCGTGTCTTGGCATTCATGGCACCCGCCAGGTAGCGCTTCTCATTGTTGCCGGGCGTCAGCACGTTGCGCCTGAGGCCCTTCAACATCCAATCCGGACCGACCTTGGGGTTGAGGTGGATGTCCACCTCGTCCTCGTAAAAGACTGGCTCTCGGGCGCAGGACGCCGCCGCCAACCTGCGCAGCTGGAATATGCGCCGTTGGCGCTTCATTCGAGGCCAGGGGCACAGCACGATGGGCTTGGGCCTCTTGAGGCTCGCCCCTACCGACTTGAGCGCCCTTCCCATCGTGGCCACAGACACCGCGGACGCGCCCCGGCGGCCCATTCCAGGCAGAGCAGCTCACGGCTCCAGGTGGGCCTCTGCCAGCCGCACTCCTGGGGCGTGCCGAGGAGGGCTGCCCGGAGGGCCTCCTTGAAGTCCTCGTCCACTTTGGCCGTGCCGTTCTCGGCACGCCTGTCCCAGAGGCCTTCCTCGCCATGCATGCGGAAGCGCTTCACGGCGCAGACGACCGTCGAAGGGGCACAGCACAGCTGTCGGGCAACCTCACGGCACGACAGGCCACTTCCCACTCTCACGACCGCCAGGAAGCGCAGCGCGGTGCAGACGTCCGGGACCTTGCGGCTCAGCCGCAGCAGTCTCTTCGTTTTCGTACGACTCAGCCGCAAGGGACTGTCAGGACACTTTCTCTTCATGGCGAGAGCGGTTACATGCGCCCTCGTCCATGGCTTCCCGAAAGAAGACGACTGCCGCGCCTTCCATTCACGTGCTGCACGTCGAGTTGGTGGGCATCCAGCCGGCCATCTGGCGCGAGCTTCACGTTCGCAGCGACATGCCCCTGTCGAAGCTGCACGACGTCTTGCAAGAGTCCTTCGGCTGGACCCACAGCCACATGCACATGTTCGAGGACACCTCGCGGCAGCAATACGGCCGTCGGGCTGCTGGGGATTCCGATGACTTCGGCTTCGGGGGCCCTCCGCTGCGAGATGAGCGCAAGTACACCGTCACGGACATCGCCCCGCACGCTCGCAACATCTTCGGCTACATCTACGACTTCGGTGACGACTGGGTGCACCGTATTCGCGTGAAGAAGGTGCAGCCGCCCGAACCTGGGAGCAGATACCCCGCATGCACCGCAGGAGAGCGGGCGGCACCTCCCGATGACTGCGGCGGCATCCCCGGCTACGAGCGCCTGCTCGAGATTCTTCAGGACCCCAAGCACGAGGAGCATGAGGAAATGCTCGAGTGGGTCGGAGGCTCGCTTGACCCTGAAGCCTTCGACCTCAACGCCACCGACAAGGCCGTTCGCGCCGTCAGGTGATCGAGGTTCGAGAACTCTGGTCTAGGGTGCGGCCCACGGAGGGACGCAATGAGCCTGGCGGATGGGTTGCCCGAGGACTGGAAGAAAGTGCTGCATGACGCCATCCATGCTCCGTCGTTCACGGAGCTGGAGAAGTTCGTGCGCAAGGAACGCCAGGAACAGACCGTGTTCCCATCGGAGGAGGATGTGTTCTCCGCGTTCCGCTTCACGCCCTACGCGGACGTGCGCGTGCTGCTCCTGGGCCAGGACCCCTACCACGGCCCGGGTCAGGCCCATGGACTCGCCTTCTCCGTCCAGCCCGGTGTGCCTTCTCCGCCTTCGCTCGTGAACATGTTCAAGGAGCTCCAGAGCGACGTGGGCGCGCCGAAGCCTCGCGACGGGTCGCTCATCCCTTGGGCGAAGCAGGGCGTGTTCCTGCTCAACACCGTGCTCACCGTGCGCCAGGCCTCCCCCAACAGCCACGCGAAGCACGGCTGGGAGCCCTTCACCGACGCGGTCATCCGCGCTGTCAGCGCCAAGGCGGACCCCGTCGTCTTCCTGCTCTGGGGCAAGCCCGCGCAGAAGAAGAAGGCCCTCATCGACGAGAAGCGCCACGTCGTCCTGGAGGGCGTGCACCCCTCGCCGCTGTCCGCGAGCAAGGGTTTCTTTGGCAGCAAGCCGTACAGCACCACCAACGCCGCGCTGAAGAAGCACGGCCAGCACACCATCGACTGGCAGCTGCCCTCATAGGAGCGTGTCGCGTGGGTTGGCTATAGTGCCCGCCCACGATGGCCACGACCTTCCTCGAAGACGCCGCACGCACCCAGGCCGCTGAAGCCGTCGCGGCCATTGAGTCCCAGACCGCCGCGGAGGTGGTGGTGTCCGTGCGCCGCGCCTCCGGCGACTACGCCCACACCGATGCACGGCTGGGCGCGGCCGTCGCCTTCGTCATGCTGTTGGTCCTCCTGTTCATCCCGCAGGAGGTCCACCTCTTCGCCTTCCCGCCCGTCGTGCTCCTGGCCTACGCCGCGGGCGTGATGGGCGGCCGCCTGCTGCCGTCGCTGCGCCGCGCGCTCACCCCGCGCAAGCTCCAGGAGGACTCCGTGCGCACCGCCGCGAAGGCCGCCTTCACGGAGCTGGGCGTTTCGCACACGTCGCGCCGCACCGGCATCCTGGTGTTCGTCTCCCTCTTCGAGCGCCGCGTGGAGGTCGTCACCGACTACGGCGTGGACACCTCGCTCATGGGGGCGGAATGGCAGGACGCGCTCACGCAGCTGTCCGCCGCGCTGGCCGCGTCCACCGCGCCCGAGCCCTTTCTCCAGGCCCTGCGCCGCATCCAGGCACCGCTTTCGCGCGTGCTGCCCCGCCTGGAGGATGACGTGAACGAACTGCCGGACATGCCCGGAGCCGTGGCGTGAGGCGCTCCCACTCCGTCCTCCTTCTCGCGGTCGCGCTGTTCCTCGGGCTGGGCCTCGCCTCCATCCCGGACGCGGAGGCGCGCCCCGGCGGTGGTAGCTCCTATCGGGGCTCCAGCCGCAGCTCGTCGAGCAGCCGGAGCTCGTCGAGCAGCCGCAGTTCGTCGAGCAGCCGCAGCTCGTCGTCCTCCTTCGGCTCCAGCAGCAGCCGGTCCTCGTACAGCTCCGGCCCCCGCTACTACAGCTCCAGTGGCTCGTCGTCTTCGGATGGAGGCGGGGCGTTCGGGGGCTTCTGCCTGCTCATCGTCATCATGGGCGTGGTGGCCATCGTCGTCATGAACATGAAGTCGGGCGCGGGGCAGAGGGACTGGAGCACCACCACGCCCCATGCGCCTCCGCCGCCCCAACGCCAGGGCTCGCTGCGCACGAAGCTCGCGCGTCTGGCCCGCGTGGGGCCCAAGGGTTCGGACGGGTCGGTGCAGCCGTTGGACCCGGAGTTCTCCATCGTCCTCTTCGAGGACTTCGTCTATTCGCTCTTCGCCCGCGTGCACGAGGCGCGCGGCGGCGGCCGCCTGGACACGCTGGGCGGCTGGCTGTCCGACGGCGCCATCGACTCGCTCCACGAACTGGGCACTCCGGACGCGGTGAAGGCCGTGGTGGTGGGCGCCGTCACGTATGAGTCCGTGGAGGGCATCAGCGCGAACAGCCAGCGCGTCCGCGTCGTCCTGCGCTTCGAGGCCAACTACACGGAGGTCTCCTCCGGCTCCGAGCAGAGCTGGTACGTCGCGGAGGAGTGGCTGCTGGAGCGTGACGCGTCCGCGAAGTCCCGGCCTCCCGAGGACGTGCGCGCCTTCAAGTGCCCGAACTGCGGCGCGCCGCTGGAGTCCGTGCACGGCCACAAGTGCTCGTACTGCGACACGGTGGTGAACACCGGCGAGTTCGACTGGGTGGTGACGCGCGTGGCGTCGCAGGAGCGCGAGCGGCGCGGCCCTCAGCTCACCGGCACCACGGAGGAGCAGGGCACGGAGCTGCCCACCATCAAGGACTCGCGCTCGCAGGAGCGGCTGAACGCGCTGCTGCATGACGACCCGGAAGCGACGCCGCTGGCGCTGCGCAAGCGCCTGGAGTTCATCTTCCACGAGATGCAGACCGCGTGGGCCGCGCGCGAGTGGAAGGGCATGCGGCCCTTCCTCAGCGACAACCTCTTCCAGACGCAGCTGTACTGGATCAACGCCTACCGTGAGGCGGGCCTGCGCAACATCACGGAGAACGCGCACATCACGAACCTGGTGCTCGCGCGGGTGACGCGGGATGAGTACTTCGACGCCGTCACCCTGCGCGTGTTCGCGTCCAGCCTGGACTACACGGTGCGGGACCGGGACGGACAGGTCGTGGGGGGCAGCCGCTCCCGCGAGCGCGCCTACAGCGAGTACTGGACGCTCATCCGCGGCCGGGGCGTGCAGGGCAAGCCCTCCACGCAGAAGAAGTGCCCGTCGTGCGGCGCCCCGCTGTCCATCAACATGGCGGGCCACTGCACGCACTGCCAGGCGCGCGTGACGTCCGGCGAGTTCGACTGGGTGCTCAGCCGCATCGAACAGGACGAGTCGTACCAGGGCTGAGCCACGGTCCTTCATGCACACGCCCCATTGGTTTTCGCTGCTCGGTCTCCTCGTCACGGCCACTCCGGCCGCCTCGGCTCCACAGTCCTTCGGAGATTGGTTCGATGCGCGCGTGAAGGCGGAGAAGGTCGTCGTCCGCGAACGCTTCCAGCTTGACCTGGATGGGGACGGCAAGGAGGACGATGTCGTCTGTTACGACTTCAAGGATGCAGAAGGGCCCGGCACCACGACGCCCGTCATCCTGGTGGGGCTGGCCACCGGCGAGCGCTTCGCCATGCGTGGTGGAGGGCTGGGCCCGATTGATCACGTCAATTGTCCCAGCGCGCCGTCATCGAAGACGAAGGGCCGGCCGAACTCCCTCCGCCTCGCGGGCAATGGCCTGACGGGCTACGTGGGGGCGGTGTCCCTGCTGTTCGACAACAAGGGGCCCCTGCTGGTGGGGGGCGACACCGGTGACCGGTACCACGCGTGGAGCATGGACCTGGTCTCCCAGCGGACGGAGCTCTCGTCCTACGAATACTCCGAATCGCAGACCGAGGACCCTGTCCCGAACCGGTCCGCCTCGATGCTCGCCTCCGGTACGCAGAATCCGGCGCCGCCCGCGCCGGTCTGGGTGAGCTGGGGGAAGAAGAACTGGAGCGGCGACGCGGACGCGGGCCTGAAGGTGCAGTGGCTGCGCAAGGGCACCACGGTGACGCTCCTCGCGACGCTCCAGGACGACCAGCCGGTGCCCGCGGTGGATGCCAGCGCGAAGGCCATCCTTGGCGCGGATCACCTGGAGCTGTGGTGGAGCGAGCCGAACGCGGACTCCAAGCGCGCGGTGCAGTTGGGCGTGGCGCGCACCGCCGACGGCAAGCCCGTCGCCACGTGGTTCCAGCCTCCCGGCCGCAAGGACAGGGCGCTTCCCTCCATCCGTTGGACCGCTCCCGACCGGTTCGAGGTGGAGCTCCCCGTGAGCTGGCTGGTTCCCAAGCCGCGGGAGGGCGTCACGGTCCATGACGGTGACATGGAGCCTCCGTCGGCGCTGGCGGCCATCACGGTCGTCTTCTCCGACAGCGATGGGAAGGGACAGGAGACGCTCGTCTCCACCACGGAGAAGCGTCCCGGCGCTGGGAACTTCAGCAGCCTTTACCTGGCGGAACCCGGAAACCTGTACCCCCGGTTGAGCAAGGGCGTCTTCAGCTGGGTGCCCCTCAAGCAGACCACCACCCTGCGCGAGCTCGTCATCCAGTAGCGCCGGGGGCCCGCATCTCCCCGGGACATCCACGCCGGGAACACTAGGATGCGGTGCATCATGACCGCGCCCTTCCTTGTCGCCACCCTCGTTGAACCGCTGGAACCCGGGCACTACCGCTCGCGCTACGAGGCGCCCTGGTATCAGGGCCGGGGTGCGTACGGCGGCGTGGTGGCGGGGCAGGTGCTGCGTGCGATGGAGCACCAGCTGAACGACCCCCAACGGCAGGTGCGCTCGTTCACCGTGCACTTCTGCTCGCCCGCTGTGGAGGGCGTGGCGGACCTGCACACGCGCATCGAGCGCGCCGGCAAGTTCGTCACCCATGCCACCGCGCGAGTGGAGAGCGGCGGCGTCGTGGTGGCCGTCGCCACGGCGACCTTTGGCGCCGCTCGCGGTGGGGCTCCCGAGTACATGGACTTCGTCATGCCGAAGGTGCCCGCGCCCGGTGCGCTCACGCCTGTCCCTGACGACGTGCCCATGCCGGACTTCTGCCGCTTCTTCGAGTACCGCTACTGCGTGGGCTCGGCGCCGTACTCGGGCGGTCCCGAGGCGGAGGTGGGCGGGTGGCTGCGGCCTCGCGTTCCCACGGCGTTGGACCCGGCGCTGTGCGTGGGGTTGATGGATGCGTATCCGCCGTCCGTGCTGTCACGGCTGGACGGCTTCCGCGCCGCGGCGTCGGTGGACCTCAGCGTGCAGTTCTTCCAGCCGTTCCCGGTGAAGGGCATCGCGCCGGACGCGCACTATCTGCGCACCGGGCGCTCGCGCCAGGCCGCGGAGGGCTACACAGAGGAGACCCAGCTCCTCTGGGCGGAGGACGGCACGCTGCTCGCGCAGTGCCGTCAGCTCGTCGCCGTGCTCGGCTGAACCGCCAACTCGGCCACCACGGCGTGGTGGTCGGAGACGGCGTCGGGCAGACGCGCGTACGCCAGAACGGCTCAGGCGGCGATCTGCTTGCGCAACAGCCGCGTCAGCTCCGCGGGGTCCACCGGCTTGGGCAGCAGCTCCGCGCCGTAGCGGATGGCCACGGGCAGCAGGTCATCCAGGTCCGAGTGGCCGGTGAGGAAGATGAACGGCGCGCGGCACTCCTGCAGCTCGCGCATGGCGACGAGCACGTCGGAGCCGTTCATGTCCGGCATGTTGTAGTCGCACAGGATGGCGGCGATGCCGGTGAGGTCCAGGTGGAAGGCCTCGGCGGGGGACTGCACCGTGAGCACCGTGTAGCCCGCGTCCCGCAAGGTGTCTCCCACGGTCGCGAGCACGAAGAGGTCATCGTCGATGACCAGCACGGTTGGCATGGCACTCCTCCAGCGCCTGAGCGGCGCGCGCGATGCGCACGAGTGTATCCGAGCCCGCGCGTCCGCGCGCCACACCCCCACGGTGCGAGTTGCCGGGGTCGGGGCCACCCACGTCGTAGGGTGTGGGCGCTTGGCGGGCCTCAGGCCCTCACTGTTTCGCGGCCGTGACAGGAGAGGGGATGAGGATGAGCTGCTCCTGGGGTGGGTTGAGGTATTCGGCGCCGGTCTCCGTGACGACGGCCATCTCCTCCACGGAGAGGATGCGCAGCGCGTCCGGGCTGCTGCCGTCCTTCCACGCGTAGAAGCCGTCGAAGGCGAACACCTGCCCGGGCTGGAGCTTGCGCAGCGAGGAGCCCGCGGGCGGCTTGCCGGACGCCGCGCCGGACAGGGCGGGGCCGGCGTCATGGGCCCAGTAGCCCACGGGATGGCCGGTGCCCCACATCACGGGCTCGGAGCCCGCTTCGCGCATCCAGTCGCGCTGGGCCTTGTCCACGTCGTAGCCGCGCACGCCGGGCTTCATCGCCGCGAGCGCGATGCGGCTGCCCTTCTTCGACTTCTCCCACTTCGCCAGCGCCTCCGCGGGAGGCTGCTTCTCCCCCGGCGCCAGCACGTACGCGAAGCGCTGGATGTCCGTCACCCACGTGCCGCCCACGCGGATGCCGAAGTCCGTCTGGATGAAGTCCCCCGGCTGGATGACGCGGTCGGTGGCGTTCGAGTGCCCGCGCGTGGGCCCGCTGTTCACGTTGGGGTTCTGGTCCGGCTGCCACCCGTCACCCACGCCCAGCTCCGCGATGCGCTTCTTGAGGAAGCGCGCCACGTCCGAGTCCCGCGTCTTGCCGGGCACCACGGTGCGGTACGCCTCCTCCTCCAGCTTCGCGGTGAGGTCCGCGGCCTTGCGCATGATGTCCACCTCCTCGGGCGTCTTCACGGACAGCCACTCGGAGACCAGGTCCTCGGAGGACACCAGCTTCTTGCGCAGCGCGGGGGACAGCGCCGCCTCCAGCTTCGCGCGCTGCGTGGCGGACAGGCCGTCCGCGATGGACATCCGCTCCGACGAGTTGATGGCCACCTTCGCCGGCTTCGCCTGGGTGAGGCGCGCGGCGATGAGCGCGTTCACGTCCGCGCCGCGCTCGAAGGCCACCACCTCGTCCACCACGCCCATGTCGCGGAGCGCGGTGGCCTCGCCCTCGGGAGAGAGCGCGGTGGAGCGCAGCGAGTCGCCGTCCCGTAGGAACAGGAACGCGGCGGTGCCTCCCGCGTTCTCCCCGCCCACGTGGGCCGCGAGCGGGTCGTTGTCGTTCTCACGGCAGAGCACCACCCACGCGTCCACGCCCGCGCGGGCCATGGCCTGGGGCAGCAGCTTCTGGAGGCGCTCCTTGCGCACGCGAGGCCACGCGCCTTCCGCGGCGGGCACGGCGGGCGCGGCGTGGGCGAGGGAGGCAGCGAGCAGGGCGGAGAGGAGGACGGGCCGGACACGCGTCATGGATGCGCTCTTCCTGGTGGGGGGAGGGCGCGGATTGTTTCACGGCCACGCCGCGCGACAACCCACACGCCGTGCACCGCGCGGGTGCTTCACCCGGAAGTCCCGGAATCACAAGAGACATGTCCGGGACGTGGGCCTGTTCGTGGGTGGACATGGCCCTGCCCCCGGGGCTCGGGCGCGGATGGCTGTCTGTCATTGCGCCGGGACCGCCGGGAGGGCGCGAACGGCGCCAGGGCTTGCGACCGTGCGCGTCGTCTCCAACCCCGGAGTCGCACATGCGTGTCGAAGAAACGAGTTCCGCCGCGGAGTACGTCCAGGGCAACGAGGACCGGGAGCTGCGACGGTTGATGCTCCAGGCCCAGGTGTACGCGCCGCTGACGGAGGGAGTGCTGCGCGGGGCCGGCTTGAAGCCCGGCATGCGCGTGCTGGACGTGGGCTGCGGCGTGGGGGACGTGTCCATCCTCGCGGCGGAGCTGGTGGGCCCCACGGGCGAGGTGGTGGGCGTGGACCGCGAGGCCCGCGTCCTCGCCTGCGCCCAGCGTCGCGCCGGGTCGCAGGGCTTGGGCCACGTGCGCTTCCAGCAGAGCAGCCTGGAGTCCCTGCCCGTCGGCGCCCCCTTCGACGCCATCGTCGGCCGGCTGGTGGTGATGTTCCAGCCGGACCCGGTGACGTTCGTCCGCCGCATGGTGGAGCACCTGCGCCCCGGCGGCGTGCTGGCGCTGCACGAACTGGAGCTGGCGGCCATGGGCATGGCGCACCCGAAGCTGCCGCTGTTCAACCGTGTCTGGAACTGGATGCTGCCCACCTGCGAACGCGTGGGCATCAAGGTCCACATGGGCCTGGAGCTGGTGTCCACGCTGCGGCGGGCCGGGCTGGTGGTGGATGACGGCGTGGTGGGCGGGCGGCTGGGCGTGACGCCGGACGCGGAGACCACGCACGCCCTGGTGGAGACCGTGCGCACGCTCTTGCCCCACATGGAGCGGCTGGGCGTGGCGCTGGCCATGGAGGTGGACATCGACACGCTGGCCGCCCGCCTCACCGCCGAGCTGCGCTCCAACGGCGGCGTGCTGGTGCCCAGCCTCATGGTGGGCGTCTGGGCCCACCGTCCAGGCCCTGTCTAGCGCCGCCGTCTTCGCACGACTTCACGAGCGGCGGGGGAGTGGGTCGCTTAGAGTGGCCTCATGGCAAAGACGGCATCCCGCAAGTCCCCCGCGAAGGCCAAGAAGCAGCCCGCGCGCCCCGCCGCGCCCGCGAAGACACCGGCCCGGCCAGTGAAGGCGAAGGTGGAGAAGGTGGAGCCCCGCCGCGCCTCCGCCTCCTCTCCGAAGCCCCCCGTGCTGGAGGCCGAGCCCGTCTTCGACTCCGGCCCCGTGGCCGACCCCCGCGAGTCCACGCCCAAGAGCCTGCCCGCGGGCGAGCCGAAGGGCCGGGTGCTGCCCTTCGAAATCGACCCGGCGCAGCTGGAGGCCGGCTTCCAGAAGCTCCGCGGCGAGCTGGTCCACTGGACCAACAAGGGCCGCTACACCAAGGTCCGCTTCAAGTTCCGGGGCAAGCAGCTGCTGCCCGACCTGCCCCTGGCCGCCGTCGTCGCCGCGGAGGGCCTGTCCTTCTACTGGGGCGGCATCCTGCGCGTGCTCGTGGCCAACGTGGTGGGCAAGAGCGTGTTCGAGGTGGAGCTGGTCAACGACGCGGACAAGCGCGTCCAGGCGGGCCGCGAGGCGCTCCTGTCCGGCGACGTGGACCAGGCGCTCACGCTGTTCCGCGAGGCGCTCGCCATGGACCGCGACAACGCCTCCGCGCACCTCAACGTGGGCGTGGCCCTGAGGCTCCGTGGGGACCGCGAAGGGGCGCTCGCCGCGTTCGAAACCGCGAAGGCCAAGGACCCCGAGGGCGGCGTGGGCGCGGAGGCCGAACGGCTGGCCGCGAACCTCCGCCCCAAGGCCTGAAAAACGGGCCCGGAACGGCCTGGAAACGGGCCCCGGACGCGGGCCCGGAAACGGCCTCCGGTGGGGCTGAAAACGCACCGCCCGGATGTTCCATCCGGGTGCCCTGGAAAGGCCCTTTCCGACCCCTGGAACCGGGCGGGCGGGCAGCCGGGGCGAATCCCCCCTGTTTCCCTTATTGACTGAGGGAAATCCGGGGGTTACGAACACTCTCCCATCGGGCGGAGCCCCCCACGTGAGGGGCCCGTCCGCACCTTCCAGAGCCCATGGCTGACGACACCACCGACACGCCGGCAACGCCCCCCGCGCCTCCTCCGTCGAGCGGCGCTGGGGAGCTCATTCCCATCAACATCGAAGACGAGATGCGCCGCTCGTATCTCGACTACTCGATGTCCGTCATCATCGGCCGCGCGCTGCCAGACGTGCGCGACGGCCTGAAGCCCGTCCACCGTCGCGTCCTCTTCGCGATGAACGACCTGGGCAACCTCCACAACCGCGCCTACAAGAAGAGCGCGCGCGTGGTGGGTGACGTCATCGGTAAGTACCACCCGCACGGCGACTCTTCGGTCTACGACGCCATGGTGCGCCTGGCCCAGGAATGGAGCCTTCGCTACCTGCTGGTGGACGGCCAGGGCAACTTCGGCTCGGTGGACGGCGACTCGCCGGCGGCCATGCGTTACACGGAAGTGCGCATGGAGCGGCTGGCGGAGGACCTCCTGGGGGACATCGACAAGGAGACCGTCGAGTTCGGCCCCAACTACGACGACTCGCTGGAAGAGCCGCTCGTCCTGCCGGCCAAGTTCCCCAACCTCCTCGTCAACGGCAGCAGCGGCATCGCGGTGGGCATGACCACCAACATCCCGCCGCACAACATGACGGAGGTCATCAGCGGCACGCTGCACCTCATCGACAATCCGGGCTGCACCGTCCTGGACCTGATGGAGTTCATCGAGGGGCCGGACTTCCCCACCGCCGCCATCATCACCGGCCGCGATGGCATCCGCCGCGCCTACGAGACGGGCCGCGGGGCCATGACCATCCGCGCGCGCACGGAGATTGAAACGAACAAGAAGGGCGACCGTGAGGCCATCATCGTCACGGAGATCCCCTACCAGGTGAACAAGGCCCGGCTCATCGAGAAGATCGCCGAGCTGGTGCGCGAGAAGAAGCTGGAGGGCATCAGCGACATCCGTGACGAGAGCGACCGTCAGGGCATGCGCATCGTCATCGAGCTCAAGCGCGACGCCATCAACCAGGTGGTGCTCAACAACCTCTTCTCCATGACGCAGATGGAGACGACGTTCGGCGCGGTGATGCTGGCCATCGACGGCGGGCAGCCGCGCACGCTCAACCTGAAGGAGCTGCTGGACCGCTTCATCGCGCACCGCCGCGACGTGGTGACGCGCCGCACGCGCTACGAGCTGCGCAAGGCGCTCTCGCGCATGCACATCGTGGAAGGCCTGCTCGTCGCGCAGGACCTCATCGACCTGGTGGTCAGCCTCATCCGCGCGTCGCGTGACCCGGATGAAGCGCGCTGGGGCCTGATGAACATCCTGTCGCCGGAGCTGTACACGCGCGAGCGCTTCCAGAACCTGGACCGCATCGACTACGCGAAGGCCAAGGCGCAGATGGAGCTGCTGGTCAGCCGCGCGCGCAACGAGGAGCCGGCCTACGGCGGCCTGGAGCACAAGTACGAAGGCGCGGGCTTCAGCGAGGACCAGGCGCAGAACATCCTGGAGATGCGCCTGCAGCGCCTCACCGGCCTTCAGCGCGAGGAGCTCTTCAAGGAGCTCATCGGGCTGGTGCGCGACATCGCGCGCCTGCGCGACATCCTCGCCAATGAGAAGAGCCTGCTCTCCGTCATCAAGGCGGAGCTGATGGAGATCCGCGAGCGCTACGGCGACAAGCGCCGCACGGAGATCACCGGCGCGGTGGATGACCTCACCCGCGAGGACCTCATCGCCGAAGAGACGATGGTGGTCACGCTGTCGCACACGGGCTACGTGAAGCGCTCGCCCCTGTCGGAGTACCGCGCGCAGAAGCGCGGCGGGCGCGGCAAGACGGGCGCGGGGACGAAGGAGGACGACTTCGTCACCAAGGTGTTCGTGGCCAGCACGCACGCGTACCTCATGCCCATCACCACGAAGGGCAAGCTGTACTCGCTGAAGGTGCACCAGATTCCGCAGGGCAGCCGCACGTCGCGCGGCAAGGCCATCGTGAACCTGGTGCAGTTCGGGGAAGGGGAGCGGCTGGCGCAGGTGCTGGTGACGCGCGACTTCCCGGAGAACCGCTACGTCTTCTTCGTCACGAAGAAGGGCGTGGTGAAGCGCACGGACCTGAGCGCGTTCGAAAGCGTCCGCGCCAGCGGCATCATCGCGCTGGGCATCGACGAGGGCGACGAGCTGGTGGGCGTCATGATCACCGACGGCACCAAGGACATCCTCCTGTCCACGGCCACGGGCATGAGCATCCGCTTCAAGGAAGAGGATGTCCGCTCCATGGGCCGTCAGGCCTACGGCGTGAAGGGCATCACGCTGGAGGACGGCGACGAGGTGGTGGGCGCGGACCTCCTGGACAAGGAGCCGGAGGAGGGCCAGGCGCCCGCGGAGCAGAGCAGCGCCATCCTCACGGTGACGGAGAACGGCTACGGCAAGCGCACCGAAGGCGCCGAGTACCGGCAGCAGGGCCGTGGCGGCAAGGGCATCATCGACATCAAGGCCACCGAGCGGAACGGCCGCGTGGTGGGCGTGGTGCAGGTGAAGGACAGCGACGAGGTGATGATCGTCACCAACGGCGGCATGCTCATCCGCATGAAGGTGAAGGAGATCTCCGTCATCGGCCGCAACACGCAGGGCGTGCGCCTCATCGCGCTGGAGAACGGCGAGGAGAAGGTGATGGCCATCTCCAAGCTGCCCGAAGGCGAGGAGTCCGAGGAGGAGACGGAGACCACCTCGCCGGTGGAAGGGGCCGGCGTCGAGGCTTCGTCGGAGGCCGCGCCGGTGGAGGCTGCTTCGCCGGAGGCTCCGGCGGACGAGGCTGGCCCGGCCAGCACGGAAGGTGAGCCCGGCTCGGAAGGCTGAGTCCAGGCGGTAGAAACACGGGAGGGCCGGGCACGGGACGCGGGATGCGCGCTCCGGGACCCGGCCCTCTTCGTTGGTGCGGGGGACTACTTCTGGGTGAGGTCCTTGGGCACGGTGAGGCCGGCGGTCTTCTCGTCGATCCAGAAGATGTTCATCACCCACCAGCGCTGGCCGTCGTTGAAGAGCTGGATGCTGTTGACGCCCTTGGCGATGAGCGGCCCGTCCTGCGTGCCGCGCGCCTCGTAGGTGCTCATGACCTGCACCAGCGCGCCGAAGGCGTGCGTCTGGCGAGCAATCTCCTTCTCGAAGAAGCCGTGCGTCGCGGTGCTCTCCTGGCCCCACGTCACGTAGTCCTCCGGCGTGATGGGGCGGGCCGCCAGCGTGGTCGCCCCCGGCGGCTTCCCCAGCGGGATGAGCTGGGCGCCCGGATAGAAGAGGGAGCGGAAGCGCTGCCAGTCGCGAGCCGCGCCCGCCGGTCCGCTGATGACGTCGTAGAGCGCCTTGAGGATGGCGTCCTGGGACTTCACGTCCTCGGGCTTCGCCTTGGGCAGTTGGGCGAGCGCGGCCTGGGTGCGCTCCGCGGAGGCCTTCATCGGGTTCGGCTTCTCCGGTGCGGCGGGGGCGGCCGCGGCCTTGGGCTGCGACGGAGGGGCAGCGGGGGCCTGGGCGAAGGACGCGGTTCCCAGCAGGACGGCACAAGCGACGAGCAGGCGCGACATGGGGACTCCCGGAAGAGGGGAAGGCGAAGAGCCTAATCCCACGGCGCGGAAGCCCTCGCTGGGATTCCCCTCCGCGGAGCACACCGCACGAGCCTGTCCGACAGTCGGACAGGTTGGGACCGGGTCGGGTGGCCGGTGCTTGGCCCGGCCGGTGCCGCACCGTAGTGTGCCCGCCGTCATGGCCTTCCTCTCGCTCGATGCCCTCACCCTGAAGTTCCTCGGCGCCGCCGCCCCCGCGGTGCGCGACGTGTCGCTGGCGCTGGAGCCGGGGGACGCGGTGGCGCTGATGGGCACCTCTGGCTCCGGGAAGACGGCGCTGCTGCGGCTGGTGGCGGGCCTGGAGCAGCCGACGTCCGGCAACATCACGCTCGCGGGCCGCGTGGTCGCCGGGCCGGACGTGTTCGTGCCCCCGGAGCAGCGTCCGCTGCGCCGCGTCCTCCACGACGCGGAGCTCGAATCCGGCCTCACCGTGCGCGACGTGGTGATGGGCGTGCAGCCCAAGGGCGAAGGCCTGGCGCACGCGCGCGGCATGCTGGCGCTGTTCCAACTGGAAGACCTGGAAGCGCGCACCTGCGGAACACTCTCACGGGGACAGCGGCAGCGCGTGTTGCTGGCGCGCGCGCTGGCCTCTGGCACGAAGCTGCTGGTGCTGGATGAACCCTTCGCCGGCATGGACGCCGGCCTGCGCGCCAACGTCCTCGGAGAGTGGCGCCGCGTGCTCAAGGCGCGAGGCACCGCGGTGCTCTTCGCCACGCACGACGTGGGGGACGCGCTGGCCTTCGCGGACCGGCTGGTGCTGCTGCGCGGGGGCACGGTGGAACAGCAGGGCGCACCCGAGTCCGTCTACGAAGCGCCGCGCAGCGCCTTCGCCGCGTACTTCCTGGGCGGCACCAACCTGCTGCCCGGTTCAGCCTTCGGCCGCGTCGCGCGCACGGCGCTGGGCAACCTGCCGCTGAGCACGGAGGCGCGCGGCGAGGTGATGCTCTCCCTGCGCCCGGAAGCGCTGCGGCTCGTCCCCGACACGGACGGCGTCGCGGTGGGCGGAGCCCTGCGAGCGGAGGTGCTGGAGCGCGCCTTCCGGGGCGCGCACGTGGACTTCACCGTGTCCTGCGCGGGCATGGCGCTGGTGGTGCGCGCCGCCTCCTCGGCCCCCTTTCGCGAGGGCAGCCGCGCCCGCCTGGAGGTCGCGGGCCGCGCGGACGTGCTGGAGGAGACATCTGGCGCCGCCCGCTAGCACACCAGGCGTGCAAGCGCCCGGCATGAATGGTGCAATCACCCGCGTCCCCCATGCGTAGGGAGGGGTATGAACATCGCAGGCCTTCGAGGAATGGGAACCCGCTTCTTCCACTACGTGCGCGACCCTCGGGTGGCGACGTGGCGCAAGCTGTCCGGGCTGCTGGCCGTCCTGTACTTCGTGTCGCCCGTGGACGCGATTCCGGACTTCATCCCCGTGTTCGGCTGGCTGGACGACCTGGGCGTTCTATCGGCCGCCGCCTTCTTCATGGTGCGTGAGGTCCAGCGCTGGCGCCCCGCCCCGCCCGTCGGTGAGCCGGCGTTCGACGGACTCCCGCGTGACGAGCAGGGCCAGACGCGCGTGCCCACGCTGCGCCGGCACTCCTAGCCGTCAGTCGTTGCCGCCGCGGCGGTCCTCGAAGTGCACGAAGTCGATGAGGAACGTCGCGGCCACCACCAGCGTCCGCACGTGCGGGTCGTGCAGGCCGTTGAACCGGACGCCGAAGTTGTCGGCGTCCGTGAACATCTCCTTGCCGAACCCGCTCCACTTCTTCGCGATGGTCCCCACCTCGCGGCCCTGCTGCTCCACGTTGAACGTCCAGGGCCTGAAGAACGGCCCGCTCAAGTGGGCCAGCTCTTCGTCGCGAGGCCCGAGCACGTCGTAGGCGCGGGTGAAGAAGCGGAAGCGCTGCTGGATGGCGCCCAGGTGCCGTCCCTCGCCGTCCTCCACCTCCAGCCGGGACAGCCAGAAGCGCCACGGGCGGCGCAGCCGCAGGAGTGTCTCCCCACGCGCGGACTTGAGCTCCATCTTGAAGGGCCGCTTTGCCTTGAGGAAGCCGCGCAGCAGGAACAGGCCCAGCCCGCTGCCCACCTCGCCCGCGAAGAAGAGCGGGCGTCCGTCGTCGCCCACCACCTCGTAGCGGTTGCGGCCCTCGAAGCCGGTGAGGATTTCGCCCCACTCCTTCACCTGTCGCACGCGCAACGTGTGCTCGTCACGCAAGAGGGTCAGCGCCTGGGACTCGTCGGGCATGGGCGGCTCCGGGAAGGCCGAAGGAGGACTGCGGCCGCAGTCTAGAACTGCCCGAGCACCGCGAGCCCCATCCCCCCATGCCGCCCCATGGCCGCCGGGGCGACAGAGACGGTCGGAGTGTTGTCTGGTGCATCGAAGTCACGCGTGAGGAACGTCGTGGTCCCCAGGCCGGCCAGCACGCCCACGGCGGTGCCCACCAGCAGCGCGTCCCCGTGGTCGCTGTCCAGCGCCAGGAACATCGCGCTCAAGCCCACCAGGCCGCCCAGGATGCCGCCCGCGTCGATGAGCAGCACCCGGCCCTGGGAGATGTCCAGGTCGCGCCCCACCAGCGCGAAGGTGAGCAGGCCCGCGCCCACCACGCCCTGCTCGATGGCGATGAAGTCGCGCGTCTCACCGCTCTGGGTGGC
>NZ_RAWR01000070.1:0-42854 GCF_003986945.1 Corallococcus sp. AB018
ACAGCCGCCGACGCCAGCGCCCGTGGCCCCGCCGCGTCCTCCCGCCGCCAGCACGCCTCCGCCGCCGCCCGCCGCCGCGGGGGGCCCGGCCCTCAGCCCGGAGCAGCTCGCGGACCTGGAGTCACGCTGCGCGAAGCTCGACCAGCTGGACTACTTCGAGCTGCTCGGCCTGGAGCGCACCGCCGTCCCCGGCGACATCAAGAAGGCCTTCTACAAAGAGAGCCGCGTCTACCACCCGGACCGCTTCTTCCACCTGGAGTCCAAGGCCCTCAAGGACCAGGTGAACGAGCTCTACAAGCGCGTCACCGAGGCCTATTACGTCCTGCGCGACGACACCAAGCGCAAGAAGTACCTCTCCGACATCGCCGGCCCGGACCGCGCGCAGAAACTGCGCTTCACCGACGCCTCCGAGTCTGAAACGAAGGCCGCCGCGAAGAAGGAGCAGGAAGAGCAGATCGGCACCCACCCCAAGGGCCGTCAGTTCTACACCCAGGCCCAGAAGGACCTGGAGTCCGGCAACCCTTCCGCCGCGGAGCGCAACCTCAAGATGGCGCTCACCTACGAGCCCGCCAACGCCCGCTACAAGGAAGCCCTCGCGGAAGCCCAGAAGCAGACCGCGGACAAGTCCAAGGGCGATTCCTCGTTCAAGATCCGCTAGCGGCCCCCAGGAGCCCACCCCATGGTCATCGACCTCATCCTCCTGGGCATGGTGCTGTTCTTCGGCATCCTCGGCGCCCTCTCCGGCGCCGCCCGACAGGTGGCCAACTCCGTGGGGCTCGCGGCGGGCTACTTCGTCTCGCGCAAGCTCGCGCCCCTCGCCGGCCCCAAGCTCGCCGTAGCGCTGGGCTCACCGCTGCTCATCGGGACGCTCTTCGGCACGGTGCTCCTCTTCGTCGTCACGTGGCTCACCGTGCGCTACGCCCTGGGCGCGCTGCTGCTGCGCTTCCTCTCCGGCAGGGACTCCGACGAGCGCGGCCTGGACCGCACGCTGGGCTTCGTGCTCGGCGGAGGAAAGATGGCGGCCCTGTTCTGGGTCTGCCTGAGCGCGCTGACGTTCATGGAGCAGCACGTCGTCATCGCCGGCAAGCGCTGGGGCGTGGCCCCCAAGGACTCCGTCGCGTTCGACATGTCCCGCCGCTTCAACCTCTTCGAGCTGACCCAGTTCGCCCCGCTGGAGGACCTGGTCCAGGTGGCCCAGGCCGCGCACGACCCCGCCAAGGCGAAGAAGCTCCAGGAGGATCCGGCCTACAAGGCGCTGCGCAAGGACCCGCGCTTCCAGCTCGCGCTGTCGCACCGGGACCTGCAGGACGCGCTGGAGCGCGGCGACACGCGGGCCCTGTTGCGCAACGACGTGGTGCTCCAGCTCATCCAGGATCCGCAGGCGGCGGCACGGCTGGGCGCCGCCGCCCGGGCCTCCGAGAAGCCACCGCCCGCTAAGCGTTGAGCTCCACGTCGTCCAGCGCCGCGAGCCGCGCCTTCACGAACTCCGCGTCCACCGTCACGTGGCGGTGCTTGCGCTCCGGCGCCTCGAACATGATGTCCGACATCACGTGCTCCAGGATGGAGCGCAGGCCGCGAGCTCCCAGCCCGCGCGACATGGAATAGCGCACCACCTCCCGCAGGCCACTCTCCGGGAACTCCAGCTCAATCTCATCCAGCGCCAGCAGCTCCTTGAACTCGCGGGTGATGGCATCCGGAGGCTCGGTGAGCACGCGCAGCAGGTCGGACTCGCCCAGCCGCTCCAGCTGCACCATCACCGGCATGCGGCCCAGGAACTCCGCCATCATCCCGAAGTCCACCAGCTGCTTGGTGGAGATGCGCTTCTCCTTGCGCTTCGCCCCGAGCGCATCCGCGCCAAAGCCCATGGCGCGGCCGCCCTCGTCGCCGAAGTCGTGCAGGTCGCTGAACGTGCCCGCGCAGATGAAGAGGATGTCGCGCGTGTCCACCTGCACGAAGTCACTTTTGTTCCACGCCTGCGTGACATTCATGGGCACGTGCACCTCGCGCCCCTCCAGCAGCTTCAGGAGCGACTGCTGCACGCCCTCGCCGCCGATGTCGCGGCTGCCCGCGCCGTTGCGGGCGCCTTGCGTGCGGCGGGCAATCTTGTCCACCTCGTCGATGAAGATGATGCCCCGCTGGGTGTCCTCCACGGAGTGGTTCGCCTTGAAGAGCAGGTCGGACACCATCACCTCCACGTCCTTCCCGTAGTAGCCCGCCTCCGTGTACTCGGTGGCGTCCACGGTGGTGAACGGAACCTGGAGGATCTCCGCCAGGTTGCGCGCGATGTGCGTCTTGCCGCTGCCCGTGGGTCCAATGAGCAGGATGTTGGACTTCTTGATGAGGGACTGCCGGCGCATCCGCCGCGCCTGGATGCGCTTGAGGTGGTTGTGCGCGGCGATGGCCACCGCTCGCTTCACGACGTCCTGGCCGATGACGTACCTATCCAGCCGCTCGAAGATCTCCCGCGGGGTCAGTGGCGCTGCCTCTTCCCTGCGTGCGGACGACTCCATGTACCCTCCCCTTCTCTCCACTCGACCTCCCTGCGCTGCCCAGGTGGAAGGGTAGGAATTGGATGCTGACCGGCCCACCGGGGCTAGAGCCCGGAATGGGGCCCCTGCCCGCCTGCTTGCCCTGGGAACAGGCGGCTATTGAATGGATGGGGCGTTTCCGATAGTCCGGCCCCCCTCCCGTGTTCATGGGAGTTTCCACACCCCCGCCGCGCGCTCCACCGGAGGCACGAAACAACGATGGCCGCTCCCTCCCCTCAGCACCGCTGGACCCTGGCCGATGCTCATGAGCTGTATGGCATCCGCAACTGGGGCTCGCCCTACTTCGGCATCAACGACAAGGGCCACGTGTGCGTCCACCCGGACGGGCCCGCCGCTCCGAGCATGGACCTCAAGGAGCTGGTGGACGAGGTCCGTCGCCGGGGCATCGGTCTGCCGCTGCTCCTGCGCTTCACGGACGTGCTGCGCCACCGCGTGGTGCACCTGAACAACGCGTTCAAGAAGGCCATCGCGGATCAGGGCTACAAGGGCCTGTACCGGGGCGTGTACCCCATCAAGGTGAACCAGCACCGCTACGTGGTGGAGACCATCATCGAGGCGGGCAAGGAGTACACCTACGGCCTGGAGGCCGGCAGCAAGCCGGAGCTGCTCGCCGTGATGGCGCTGCTGGACAGCGAAGACGCGCTCGTCATCTGCAACGGCTACAAGGACGAGGAGTACATCGAGACGGCGCTCTTCTACTCGCGCCTGGGCCGCAACGTCATCCTGGTGGTGGAGAAGCCCAGCGAGCTGCCCCTCATCGCGGAGGTGGCGCGCCGCACCGGCATCACCCCCCGGCTGGGCATGCGCGTGAAGCTGTCCACGCGCGGCGCCGGCAAGTGGGAGGCGTCCGGCGGTGACCGGTCCAAGTTCGGCCTGTCCTCGTCGGAGCTGATGAACTGCATCAGCTTCATGAAGGACGCGGGCCTGCTGTCCTCCTTCGAGCTGCTTCACTTCCACCTGGGAAGCCAGATCTCCAACATCCGCAACGTGAAGAACGCGCTGCGCGAGGTGGGCTGCTTCTACGTGGAGGTGGCCCGCCAGGGCGCGCCGCTGAAGTACCTGGACGTGGGCGGCGGCCTGGGCGTGGACTACGACGGCTCCCAGACGAACTTCGCCTCCTCCATGAACTACACGACGGAGGAGTACGCCAACGACGTCGTCTTCGGCGTGATGGAGGCCTGCGACCGCGCGGGCGTGCCGCACCCCACGCTCGTCTCCGAGTCCGGCCGCGCCGTCGTGGCGCACCACGCGGTGCTGGTGGTGGACGTGCTGGGCACCAGCGAGTTCGACCCGTCCCAGACGCCCGACAAGGTGGACGACAAGGCGCCCTCCGTGGTGCGCAACCTCTATTCGACGTTCCGCGAGGTCACGAACAAGAACGTCATCGAGGCCTTCCACGACGCGCAGGACGCCAAGGAGGAGAGCCTCCAGCTGTTCTCCCTGGGCCACCTGTCGCTGGAGCAGCGCGTGGCGGCGGAGAACCTCTACTGGGCCATCTGCCACAAGATTCTGCGCGTGGCGCGCGAGGCCGGGGAGATTCCGGAGGAGCTGGAGGCACTGGAGAAGCAGCTGTCGGACACGTACTTCTGCAACTTCTCCGTGTTCCAGTCGCTGCCGGACTCGTGGGCCATTGATCAGCTCTTCCCGATGATGCCCATCCACCGTCTGGCGGAGAAGCCGACCCGGCGCGCGACGCTGGCGGACATCACCTGCGACTCGGACGGGAAGATCGAGCACTTCATCGACAAGCGCGAGGTGAAGGACGCGCTGGAGCTGCACGCGCTCAACAGCGACGACTACTACCTGGGCATCTTCCTGGTGGGCGCGTACCAGGAGATCCTGGGCGACCTGCACAACCTCTTCGGAGACACGCACACGGTGCAGGTGTCGCTGGCTCCGGGCGGCGGCTACCTCATCGACCACGTCGTCGCCGGGGACACCGTGACGGAAGTGCTCAACTACGTGAGCTACAACAAGGACGACCTCGTCGCGAAGCTGCGCAAGTTCACGGAGCTGGCGCTGCGCCAGGGACGCATCACCCTGGACGAGTCCCGCAACCTGCTGCGCGTCTACGAGGACGGCCTGTCCGGCTACACGTACCTGGAGCGCGAGGTGGACGCGACGTTCACCTCCGCCAGCCAGCTGCGCCTGCTGCCCGGCCCCGAGAACGGGGCGCGCACGCCCGTGACGCCCTCGGGGACCTGAAGTCCCTGACGGCTCAAGCCTCCGTCGGGACCGGTGCCTGTTCGCCGGTCTCGACGGATGTGTCGCTGAACGCGGTCTCCGTCGCGCGAAGGCGCAGCGTCTGGAGCGTCTCCAGCTGCCCGTCGGCGCGCTCGGCGAGGAAGGCGAAGTCGAACCGCGCCAGACGCGGCTCCTTCGCGGCCACCTTCGCCAGGCTCCTCCACATGGACACGCGTCCGTGGGAGCCCACGCACAGGCCCTCCAGCTCCACCAACCGGCTCAACGGTGAGTAGCGCAGCCAGGAGCCGTTGAGCTTCAGGCGCGACAGCTTCTCCGTCAGCCACGCGCCGCCCACCTTCAGCGGATCCACGCGCGCCTCCACCGAGGACATCACCGACAGCAGCGTGGCGCGGTCCTGCTCCAGCAGCGGAATCAGCGTGGCCAGGTACTGGCCCACCGCATTGCTGCGGTTCTCGCGCTCGGTCCGCTTCGCGAGATCCAACCCCACGGTGGAGCCCAGCAGGTGGTCGTTGAGATAGATGCCCAGTCGCTTCAGATTCATGCCGAGTGCCCCTCCCCCGAGGCATCAGAGAACTTCTCGAGGGTGGGCACGGCGGCCACTTGCCGCACGCGGGGCTCGGAGGGCGGGCAGCCGACCGAGCCCCCTTACGACTGCTTCAGTCCGGATAGCCGAACGACGCCGTGACCTTCACGTCCGGGTGGAGGCTGCGCGCCACGGGACACTCGTGGGCGATCTTCTCCAGCATGGCGCGGTGCTCCGGCACGAGGCCGGCCGGCATCAGGATGGAAATCACCAGCTCGCCAATCTTGCGCGGCGGCGGGGTCATCCGCTTCTCCACCGTCGCGCGCACCTCGCCCAGGGTGATGCCCTCCTTGCCGGCCACCAGGTGCATGGTCGTCACGACACAGGACGCCAGCGCCGTGGCCACCAGGTCCGTGGGGGAGAAGCTGCCGCCGGTGCCGCCGTTGTCCTTCGGCGCCTCCGTGGGCAACGTCGCGCCGGACGGACCGTGCGTCACCTGCGTCTTCAGCTGGGGAGCACTCACCAGGGACATCACCACACCCGTCGCGGGCTGCTGACTCATCACCGTCTCCTTGGGACTTGAGGCCTGGGTTGGAAGAACTGCGCTCTAACGCACGAAGCTGTCGTGGGCCTTCGCATCCTTCTTGGAGGAGGGCGCGGCTTCCTCGACGCTCCAGTCCAGCGTCTTCATCAGCGACTTGCTGCGCTTCTTGACGTCCGCGTCCAGGAACTTCACCGCGTCGTCCATCTTGTCCATCAGGCGCATGGGCTTGCGCTTGTTCTTGGGCTCGCTGAACAGCGCGTGCGTGAGCCAGGGGAACACCGCCGTCACGTCGCAGTGCACGTACATGGAGCCCGTCTCCACCGCCTCCACGGACACCTTGCCCCAGGTGTGGCCCTCACCGGCCGGGCAGCTGGACAGCGCGCCGTTGTCCACCGGGTCCACGCAGAACTGCACGTCGATGTCGAAGCCCGACGTGGGGACGTTCAGGATCTGGTCGAGCAGCGGCTCGCCCTGGAGCGTGTAGTTCTTGGGCACGCCGCCGCCCAGGATCCAGATGGCCAGCTTCCCGCTGCCGTTGTGGCGGCAGTAGTGCTGCATGGCGGCCATGGAATAGACGTCGTCGTTGATGTCGAGCTCGAACTTGAACTCGTCGCCCAGCAGGCGCTTCAGCTTCACGACGTTGAGGAAGATGGAGCCGTCCTGCACCGCGCCCACCCAGATGGGCACACCGTGCTTGTAGCAGGTGGACAACAGCGACGGCTGCTTCACGCCCAGCTGCTTCTCGATGCCGTAAATGGCCTTGCCCAGGAGGTAGTGGAACTCCGGGGTGGTCATCTTCCGCTGGAACTGCGGCTGCCGGAGGATGGCGGAGAAGAGGCGGTCGGTGTCGAGCAGCGCCTCCTCCCAGAAGCCCAGGTCGTAGATGCGGATGATGCGCGCCAGGCGGTACTGGAGGTCACCCGCGTTGGGGTTCACCTCGCGGATGCCGTGACCGATGATGCGGTGGGCGTCGTGGTAGAGGTTGGCGCCCGTGGTGGTGATGGCGGAGATGATGCCCTTCTCCACCAGCGGGATGAGGCAGGACTGGTGCAGGCCCGCGGGTGTCATGGCACCCGACAGCGTGAGGAAGATGGACGCGTCCTGCTGCACGGACTGCTGCATCAGCTCGAACGCGGTGCGCTCCTGGCGGCCCACGTAGGCGCTGAACGCGTGCGCGAGCAGCTCCGCCGGCTTCTCCTTGCCGGTGATGGGGCGCGGATCCGCCTTGCGCGCGTTCGCGTAGGCGGCGCGAAGGGTGGACTTCTTCGGGGTCGGGGTCGTCTTGGCCATGGCGCGGCGATCTAGCACCGCCGGCCTGCCAAGGGGAGGCCCGGCTCCAGCCCCGCCCTCCCCTGGGGCCGCCACCGGACAGGAACAAACCCCTCGCCGTGCGGATTCACACAGGGCCCGCTCTTCCGGCCCCTTCCCATGGGGACATGGCGTAAGAGTGCCCGCCTCGCCGCCCTCCGGAGGGTTCCACCGCCGTGATCGACCTGCATTCGCACACCACCGCCAGTGACGGCCAGTACCCGCCCTCGGAGCTGGTGGCGAGAGCCGCCGCCGCGGGAGTCACCGTCCTGGCCGTGACGGACCACGACACGGTGGCGGGGCTCCATGAAGCCCGGCAGGCCGCCGCAACGCATGGTGTCGAGCTGGTGCCCGGCATCGAGCTGTCCGCCTTCGTCTACGGCAAGGAGGCCCACATCCTGGGCCACTTCCTGCGCCCGGAGGACCCGGACCTCGCGCGCTTCGCGGACCGGCTGCGAGACGAGCGCACCCACCGCATGGAGGCCATGGTGGCCCGCCTGCGGGAGCTGGGCTTTCCGGTGCGCATGGAGCAGGTGCGCAAGGTGGCCGGGGACGCGCAGCTGGGGCGGCCCCACCTGGCGCGGGTGCTGGTGGATCAGGGCTGGTGCATCGACGTGAAGGCCGCGTTCGACCGCTTCCTGGGCACGGGCCGCGCGGCGTGGGTGGAGCGCTTCAAGCTGGACGGCGCGGAGGCCATCCGGCTCATCCGCAACGCGGGCGGCACCGCGACGCTGGCCCACCCCAGCTCCTCCAAGATGGAGCGCTCGGAGATTCAAGCGCTGGCGAAGGCGGGCCTCTCCGGCCTGGAGATCCTCAGCGCGGACCACAACCCCTCGGTGCGGCAGAAGTACCTGGCGCTCGCGGCGGAGCTCGACCTGGTGCCCACCTTCGGCAGTGACTTCCACGGAGAGGCGGTGGCGCCCGACCACCGCCTGGGCGTCGCGGCCATGTCCCCGGAGCTGTTCCAGAAGCTGCGCGCACGCGCGCCTTCGTCCCGGCCCGTCTGACTACGGCCGGGGCTGGGCCTTGAAGCGGCTCGTCACCGCGGTGAGGCCTTCGGCCACGGCCTGGAGGTCCTGGGCGATGCGGGTGGTGCGGCCGGTGGCGTCCACGCCCTGCTTCACCAGGTCCGCCACGTTGCGCGCGCCCTGCACCGCCTGCTCGCTGGACTGACGCTGCTGGCGGGTGGCGATGGTGATCTGCCGCGCCGCCTCGCTGGTGCCGCGCGCCAGCTCCACGATGCGCAGGAAGACGGCGGAGGCCTGCTCGGCCACCTCCACGCCCCGGTCGCTCGTCGCCATGCCCACGCGGGCCTTGGACGCGGCCTCCTCGCCGGAGTCCTGCACCTTCTCCACGATGCGGGCGATGTCGCGCGCGGACACGGACACGTTCTCCGCCAGCTTGCGCATCTCCGCGGCCACCAGAGAGAAGCCCCGGCCCACGTCGCCCGCCTTGGTGCCCTCCAGCGCCGCGTTGAGCGCCAGCAGGTCGCTTCGCTCCGCCACCTGGTTGATGACCTGGGCGATCTTGGAGACCTGCTGCAAATCCTTGTTCAGCCCCACGATGGCGTCCGCCACGCCCTTGGACTCCGTGCGGATGTCGTTGATGCCGCCCACCACCTGCGCCACCACCGCCATGGCCTCCGCCACCGCGTCATGGGTGCGCCGCGCGCTGGACTCCACCACCTCCGTGGACGAGGAGATCTGCTCGGCGGTGCGGGAAAGCTCCTCGAACGTGGCGGCGATCTGCTGCGCGTACGCGGCCTGCTGGCTGATGACGTGCTCCTGATCCGCGGAGGCCCCCATCAACCCGCGAGACGCGCTGGACAGCTGTTCGGTGCGCGTGACGAGTTCCATCACCGTGGAGCGCAGCGTGCTCAGCATCTCGTTGAAGGAGGTGGCCATCTGCCGCACCTCGCCAGCGGCGGACACGTCCAGCTCGCCCCGGAAGACATCGCCCCGGGCCACTTCACGCGCCACCTGCGTGACGCGCGACACGGGGTCGGCGATGGCGCGGCTGATGATGACGGCCAGCCCCAGGCCCAGCACCGCGGCGCCCAGGTAGCCCATGAGCGAGTAGCCCTCCGTCGCCGCCAGCGCCGCCTTCACCTCGTGGGTGCCGAAGCCCGCGCGGTACACGAGGCCATTGCTCTCACAGCGCACCACGACCTGATCCGAATCCGTCAGCCGAGCCACCGTGCACGCCCCCGGCTTGAGCTCCTTCGGCTGAAGGGACCCTTCCGGCACCTGGCCGCGCACGGCGATCACGGTGCCGTCCGCGCGGGACAGCTCCTGGAACGTCAGCGTGAAGCCGCCGGATTCGACCTGGTTGAAGACCTCGTCGCGGCGCGCGCGGGCGTCCGGCGCCGTTTCAGGCAGCGCGAGCGAGGGGTGCCGCACCACCAGCGTCCCCAGCGTCACCGCCCTGCCGGCGAGCACTTCCAGGCCCGCCGCCTTCTGCCGCGCGGGGAAGTACACCCCGGTGAAGAACACCACCGCGAGGCACGGAAGCAGCACCGCGATCGCCACCTGCATCCGCAAGGTCAGCCGGCCCCACATGTCGACGACTCCCCAGGCGATGAAGGCAGAAAGGACAGCCCGCAGACGCTAGGCGTGGTTTCCCCACAGCGTCAAACGAGCCCCGGTCCAGGTCCGGGAGCCGCGGGGCGGACACGGGCGCCCGCTGATCCACCGCCCGTCCGGGAGCAGGCGTCCGGGCAGCGCGGTTTCGGCCGTCATCTCAAGGGGTTGGCGGGCCCGGCGCGGGGGTGTTTCCCTTTGACACGACGCCAGCGGTGTCGTTAGGGTCCGCGCCCGATGACAACACCCCTCGCCCCGTACCTGCCGATGGCGGTGGTGCTCCTGCTGGCCGGTGTCATGGGGATGATCATCCCCCAGGTCACCACCCGGCTGGGCCCCAAGCGCCCGAGCAGCACCAAGTCGGCCCCCTTCGAAGCAGGCTCCGAGTCGAGCGGTCCCGCTCGCCAGCGCTTCGCCGTGAAGTTCTACGTCATCGCACTGCTCTTCATCGTGTTCGACGTGGAAGCGGTGTTCCTGTACCCCTGGGCAGTGAACTTCCAGGCGCTCGGCTGGTTCGGCTACGTGGAGATGCTGGTTTTCGCGTCGACCCTGCTCGTGGGCCTTATCTACGTCTGGAAGAAGGGCGCTCTCGACTGGGAGAGCTGAGACATCACCATGGCTGACACCGACATCGCGCCGATCATGACCACCCGCCGGGACGAAGCCATGGGCTTCTTCCAGAAGCTGGTGTCCAAGGGCCTGGGCTGGGCCCGCAAGTACTCGCTGTTCACCTACCCGTACGCCACCGCGTGCTGCGGCATGGAGTACATGTCCGTGGCCGCCAGCCGCCACGACATCTCGCGCTTCGGCGCGGAGTTCCCGCGCTTCTCGCCGCGCCAGGCGGACCTGCTGATGGTGGTGGGCACCATCAACCTGAAGCAGGCCCCCATCCTCAAGCGCGTCTACGAGCAGATGACCGAGCCCAAGTGGGTCGTGTCCTTCGGCGTGTGCGCGTCCTCCGGCGGCTTCTACGACAACTACGCGGTGCTCCAGGGCATCGACCGCATCATCCCGGTGGACGTCTACATCCCCGGCTGCCCGCCGCGCCCGGAGCAGGTGCTGGACGGTCTGATGCTGCTGCAGGACAAGATCGGCAACCAGGTGCACCGGCTGCGCGACCCCGGCGAGCCCAACGAGACCGCGGCGCACCACGCCCGCATGCTCGCCGCCGGCAAGTAGTCACACCGCTTTCGCTTCACCCCACGGGCCCCGCGCCGCCTCTCACGAAGAGGCCGGTGACGGGGCCCGAGGCGTTTTTTGGGGCCTACCAGCGGTGGTACGCGGGGTGGCCTTCCTTCACGGCGACGAAGGTGCCCCGGCAGGTGGCCGTCACCTTGCCATTCTCCCCGGTGAGGGTGCCCTCCACGACGACGCGGTCACCCTCGATGGACACAGGCTTCGCGGACAGGTGCACGGGGCCCATGGGCGTGGGGCGCTTGAGCACGATGGCGTAGTCGGCGGTGACGGTGCACGGCGGAGTGGTCGCGCCCTGCGCCTTCATCAGGTGGTACGCCGCCGTCCAGTTGCAGTGGCAGTCCAGCAGCGCGCCGATGATGCCGCCGTTGAGCACGCCCGGGAACGCCTGGTGGTGCTCCTCAGGAGTCCAGTCCGCGACGACGAGGTCACCCTCCACGCGGCTGCGGATGCGCAGCCCCTTGGGGTTGGCCGGGCCACACCCGAAGCAGGCGTTGTGGGGGGCGTACGTTTCCTGGAGGCCGCGAGTCGTTTCGGTCGTCGACATGGCCGGCGACTCTACGTGAGGCGGACTCCGGTGCGCGCTCCGTCGCGTCGTCCAGCCAGTCCGCCAGCGCTCGCGCGTCCGCCCCTTCACAGTCACCCATGCAGGTGCGGCGCACGCTGCCATCCGCCTGCGGCCGGTCCACCACCCAGCGCTGGCCATCGAAGGCGCCGGTGTCCTTCTCACGCAGCACCGCCGTGCCCGCGTCGTCACCCATCTCCACCACGCCGTCCGGGCGCAGGCGGTACGCGTCGAAGGTGCGCGGCGCGCCCGGCCAGTGGCCCGGGTCGAACACCTCCGGACTCACGTGCGTGTAGCCCGTCTCCGCGTACAGCGGGGTGAGCGGACGCCCCTCGCCACGCAACAGCGGCCCGAGCGACGCCCCGTCAGACTCCGGCAGCGCGGACAGACCGGACAGCTCCAGCAGCGTGGGGCCCACGTCCACCAGCCGCGCCAGCGCGTCCACCTGCGCCGGGCCCGCGCCACGGCCGCCAGGCATCTTCACCGCGAGCAGGATGCGGTTCTCCTCGTCACCCAGCCGGGCCCCGTGCACGGACGTCGCGCCCGCCAGGTCCGGCCGGTCCGCGTGGAAGCTCTCGCCGTGGTCGGACATCAGCACGATGAGCGCGTCGTCGTAGCGCCCGGAGGCCCGCAGCGCGTCCAGCAGCGTCCCCACCTGCGCGTCCGCCTGCGCGATCAGCTCGTCGTAGAGCCCCTCCGCGCCCGCGCGGTTCCACGCCCCCTTCGCTCCCGGGCTCACCGGCGCGAAGTGCATGCGCAGCCGGCGCTCCAGCGGCTCGGAGGAGGACACGTAGCGGCGGTAGAACGGGTACACCGGGTCGCCCGGGAAGTGCGCCGCCGTGGCGTGGAAGGCGAAGAGCAGCGGCCCCTCCCCTGCTTCCGCCACGAGCCCGTCCGACAGCCGCCGGGCATAGCCCATGGGGTCGTGGATGCCGGCCAGCGCGCGGTTGTCGATGAACTCGGGCACCCACGCGGCGCCGGCCGGGTTGTCCGCGAACAGGCCCAGCGCCCGGTAGCGCAGCTTCTCCAGCGCGAAGTTGATCGCGCCGCGCGGAGGCTGCCAGCGCCTGGCGAAACCGGAGGCTGGGCCCTCGAAGTGGAAGCGCGAGCAGTCCGTGGCGAACACCGTGCGCCACCCGGCGTCCGTGAAGCGCTGCGCGAAGGTGGGCGCCAGCACGAGCCGCGCGTCAGGCGTCAGCGGGTAGCGCACGCCCGTGCGGTACGGCCAGCGCGCGGTGAGCAGCGAACGCCACGCGGGCTCCGTCTGCGCCACCGGCGTGTAGGCCTGGGTGAAGAGCGTCGCGTCCTGGAGGAAGCGCTCGACCTGGGGCGCGACGCCATGCCCCGTCGCGCCCAGCCGATCCGGCCGGAACGCGTCGATGCCGATGAGCACAACCAGCGGCTGCCGGACGGAGGGCACCACCCGGCGCACCGTCACCGCCACCGCCAGCACCACGACGACGCCCGCCACCACCGCCCACGCGGCGCGCTCCGCCCGGAGAGGCGCCGGGCCACCAGAGGCCACGAACCGCCGCAACCCCCGGGCGCCGCGCCACGCCAGCACGGCCAGATGGACCGCCACCCACGCCCCGGCCGCCGCGCGCGCCTGCCACGGCTCTCCGTGATCCACCAGCCACGCCAGCACCGGCCGCACCGCCGGCAGGTCGTCAAAGAGGGCGGGCCGCGCGAGCGCCCGGTCCCAGGCCCAGAACAGCAGCAGCCCCACCCAGTGCGGCACCATCAACGCCAGCGCCACCCATCCACCCCGCCGCGTCCAGGCGGAAGTCAGCACCGCCGCGCCAAGCCCCAGCAGGCCGCCCGCCACCATGTACACGGCGACCACGCGCAGGATGACGCCGGGCAGCAACGGCCGGACCGCCGCCGCCAGCGCCGCGTAGGGGCCGTCCAGCGGGATGTCCACGCCCACCACGCCCGCCTTGAGCAGCCAGACGGTCTCGGCGGCGAAGAGCAGCAGCCCCAACAGGGAGCCAAGGGCCAGGCGCCCCGAGGCGGCACGGAAGAAGGAGGCGACGGTCCGCACGGACATGCCTCCAGCCTCTACCCCGTCCGGGCATTTCCATGCCAACTCTGTGTTCTTCCGGGCTTTCAGGGAACACCTGATGTGCATGTCACACACTGTCGGTGCAAGATGGCGTCTTACTGTTCCTGACCGCCGCTTCCCTCGGCCCGGGGGGGCCCACTCCCATGTCATCCAGCGCCACGCCCAGCGACAGCCTGCAGGAGTCCGTCCGGCGCGCGCTCGACATGGAACGGCAGTCCAATGGACGGCACCTGGCATGGGTCCGGCTGGGCGCGGTGGGCGTGCTGTTCTCCATGGCCGTGTACCTGGGCCGGGTGCGCGAGCTGCACGACTGGGACGTCTATCTGGCGCCCTTCGCGCTGTACCTCGTGTGCACCACCCTCGTGGCCGTGGCGGTGACGGCCTCCGCGCGCATCGCCCGCTGGGCGTCACTGTCCGTCGCGTTCGTGGACGTACCCGCCGTGTACTGGCTGCAGCACCTGTCGCTGCCGGTGTCCCCGTCGCCGGGTGGCGTGGCCGGCTTCACGCTGGGCATCTTCGCGGCGCTCGTGCTGCTGTCCGCGCTGAGCCTGAGGCGGCCCGTCACCCTGCTCGTCACGGTCATCGCCATCCTCGCGGAGGTGGAGCTCCAGCGTCAGGCCTCCATCGGCGGAGGCGCGCAGGTGGCCGGCGCGGTGATGCTGGCCATGACGGCCGCGGGTGCCTCCCGACTCCTCCAACGCATCCGATTCCTGTCCGCCGCGGTCACCCAGGAGGAGCTCCAGCGCGCCCGGCTGGGCCGCTACTTCTCCCCCGCCGTCGCCGAGCGGCTCCAGGACCGCGACTCCCCCGTCCCGGAGCTGCGCGAGGTGTCCGTCCTCTTCGCGGACGTCCGCGACTTCACCTCCTTGAGCGAACGGCTGCCACCCGAGCAGGTGGTCACCATCCTCAACGAGTACTACGGCCGCATGGTGGAGGTGGTGTTCCGCCACGGCGGCACGCTCGACAAGTTCATCGGGGACGCACTGATGGTGTACTTCGGCGCCCCGCTGCCGGACGCACACCACGCCCGGAGCGCCACCCGGTGCGCGCTGGACATGGTGCGCGAGCTGGAAGCCGTCAACGCCGAGCGCGCCGCCAGGGGAGAACCCGGCCTGCGCATGGGCGTGGGCGTGCACACGGGGCCGGTGGTGCTGGGCAACATCGGCTCGCCGTTCCGGCGCCTGGAGTACACGGCCATCGGCGACACGGTGAACCTGGCCAACCGCATCGAGCGGCTGACCAAGGGCTTCGGGGTGCCGGTGCTTGTCTCCCAGGCGACCCGCGAGCAAGCGGGTGACGCCTTTCGCTGGGCCCCCGCCCCCACCGCGCTCGTCCCCGGCAAGAGCCAGCCGGTGGTGACATTCATCCCCGAGCCCGCCGAGGGTGCCCCGGTGCTGGGCCCGGACGTGGCCGCCTGAGCCCTTCCGGCCGCCGTGCCCAGGCAGGCAGGGGGTGGATCGCGACGCGGGCTGCTGAACCACCTAAGTGGCCTACACGGTTGAGGGTTTACGTTGACGCCTCACGCGAACGGTCCTTATAAAGCCGCGGTTTCCTCTGTCGTAGATCGAGGCCCCCCTTGAGCATTTTCGCGTTGGACCGGGTCGCCGCCCAGTTCCCCGAAGCGGTCGCGGAGCGCTATGTCGACCGCGCCGGCGGAGCCTGGGCCGTCATTCATGCGGAGTGGCTTCCGAAGGTCGCCACCTTCCTGAAGATGGACCCCGAGCTGGACTTCAAGCTGTTCGGCTCCGCGGACGCCGTGGATCGCCTGCACCTGGCGGAGAGTGATCCGCGCTTCGAGGTCGTCTACTTCCTCTATTCGCTCAAGCGGAAGGAGCACGTGCGCCTGAAGGTGCGCGTGACCGAGACCCGCCCGGAGCTGCCCTCCCTCACGCCGCTGTACCGCGGCGCCAACTGGTGGGAGCGGCTGGTGTTCGACTTCTACGGCATCCGCTTCACGGACCACCCGGACCTGCGCCGCATCCTCCTGTACGACGAGTTCCAGGGTCACCCCCTGCGCAAGGACTACGCGCTGCGCGACCGCCAGCCGCTGATCCCCGAGCGCCCCATCAAGGACATCTTCCGCGGCCCCGGCACCAGCGGCATCGCCTGATCGAGACCTCACCATGGCCGACAGCCACAACACCGACGCGCAGAAGCCCCACAACCCCGACACCGATGGGCTCGCCCACGAGGAGTCGGAGCTGGAGTCGCACTTCCAGACGAAGAACATGGTCATCAACATGGGCCCCTCCCACCCGGCCACGCACGGCACCGTGCGGCTGAAGGTGGAGCTCGAGGGTGAGACCATCGTCAAGATCGACCCGGAGATCGGCTTCCTCCACCGCGGCTTCCAGAAGAGCTGCGAGAACGTCACCTGGACGCAGTGCCTGCCGTACACGGACCGGCTCAACTACCTGTCCGCGATGATGAACAACTTCGGGTTCCTCAACGCCGTGGAGAAGCTCATCGGCCTGGAGATCCCGGAGCGCGCCCAGTACATCCGCGTCATCGGCAGCGAGCTGCACCGGCTCACCGACCACCTGACGTGCGTGGGCGCCACCGGCCTGGAGATGGGCGGCTTCGCGCCGTTCCTCTACGGCATGGAGGCCCGCGAGCTCATCCAGGACCGCGTCACGGAGCTCACCGGCGCGCGCCTCACCACCAGCTTCGGCCGCGTGGGCGGCATGAACCGCGACCTGCCGGAAGGCTGGTCGGAGAAGGTTCGCAAGACGCTGGACCGCACCGAAGAGCTGCTCGTGGAGATGGACGGGCTGCTCACGCGCAACCGCATCTTCGTGGACCGCACCAAGGGCACCGGCGTCATCTCCGCCGAGGACGCCATCGACTACGGGTGGACGGGCCCCGCGCTGCGCGCGTGCGGCGTGGATCACGACCTGCGCAAGGTGCAGCCGTACTGGGTCTACGACCGCTTCGACTTCGAGGTGGTGGTCGGCGAGCACGGCGACAACTACGACCGCTACCTCGTGCGCCTGGAGGAGATGCGGCAGTCCATCAAGATCATCCGCCAGGCCCTCGACACCATCCCCGCGGGTCCCATCATCGTGGACGACTGGCGCATCGCGCTGCCGCCCAAGCCCGAGGTGTACGGCACCATCGAAGGCGTGATGGCGCACTTCAAGCTGGTGATGGAGGGCATCCAGGTGCCCCCCGGTGAAGTCTATGACGCGACGGAAGCGTCCAACGGCGAGCTGGGCTGGTACCTGGTGAGCGACGGTCGCGGCCGGCCGTACAAGGTCCACGTGCGCGCCCCGGGCTTCCCGGTGCTGGCGGCGCTGCCGCACATCATCCAGGGCAAGATGCTCGCGGACCTCGTTCCCACCTTTGACACCATCAACATGATCGGCGGCGAGGTCGAGCAGTGAGCGACAACGACACGAAGAAGCCCACCGGTGACGCGCAGACGCCCCCCAAGGGCGCGCCCACCGACACGCCCGCGGCCAAGATTGGCTCGGAGCCGTCCAACCCGCCCGCCGGCGCGAAGCTGGACAATCCGCCCGCGGCCGCCAGCGGCCCCACCGGCACGCCTCCGCCCAAGCCGGCGGCGCCCCCGGCCGGTGGCCCTCCGCCCAAGCCGCAGCCCAAGAACCCGGGCTTCGTGACGGCGGTCATCGACGGACGCGAAGTCGTGGTGAAGCCGGGGACGAACATGATCGAGGCGGCCAAGTCGGTCGGCTCGGAGATCCCCTACTACTGCTACCACCCGCGCCTCTCCATCGCGGCCAACTGCCGCATCTGCCTCATTGAGGCGTCCAACGCGCCCAAGCTCGTCCCCGCCTGCCAGACGCCCATGGCCGAGGGTCAGGTCATCAAGACCACGACCCCCAAGGTCAAGGAGCAGCAGCGCGCGGTGATGGAGTTCCTGCTGCTGAACCACCCGGTCGACTGCTCCATCTGCGACCAGGCCGGTGAGTGCAAGCTGCAGGACTACTACATGAAGTACAACTACAAGCCCTCGCGCCTGGAGGGCACCAAGGCTCTCAAGCACAAGCGCAAGGTGCTGGGGCCTCACGTGGTGCTGGATCAGGAGCGCTGCATCATCTGCACGCGCTGCGTCCGCTTCATGAACGAGATCCCGAAGGAGCCGCAGCTGGGCGTCTTCGGCCGTGGCAGCCACGAGCGCATCGACGTCTTCCCGGGCAACGAGCTGAACAGCAACTACTCGCTGAACACCGTGGACGTGTGCCCGGTGGGCGCGCTGCTCTCCCGCGACTTCCGCTTCAAGGCGCGCTCCTGGTTCCTGTCCGCCACGCCGTCCGTCTGCACGGGCTGCTCGCGCGGCTGCAGCATCTCCGCGGACTGGATGTCCCAGGACACCTACCGCTACCGCCCGCGTGAGAACGAGGCCATCAACAAGAGCTGGATGTGCGACCAGGGCCGCCTGTCGTACAAGGACCTGAACGTGGGCCGCGTGCTGTCCGCCCGCGTGGGCCGCGGCCTGCAGGCCCCCGGCACGGTGCAGCCGGTGCTCACGCGCAAGGACGCCGCGCTCGGCGCGGTCAAGGCGCTCAAGCCGCTCGCGGGCTCCAAGCAGCTCGCGGTGCTGGCCTCGCCGCTCGCGTCCAACGAGGACCTGCTCGCGGGCCTGACGTTCGCCAAGACGGTGCTGGGCGTCACCAGCGTGTTCGTGGGCGGCCGGCCCCAGGGCAAGGCGGACCACTACCTGATGACGGCGGACAAGAACCCCAACCGCCAGGGCCTGGCGCTCATCGCCAAGAGCCTGGGGCTGTCGCTCAAGGGCTTCGAGGAGCTCACCCCGGCCATCAACGCGGGCCAGGTGAAGGCGCTCTACGCGGTGGGCACGGAAGTCCCCACGGACGCGGCCGCCTTCGCGGAAGTCGCCGCGAAGCTGGAGGTGTTCGTCGCCCAGGCGCAGAACGAGTCTCCGGTGACGGCGCAGGCCACGGTGCTGCTGCCCGCTTCGGCGCACATCGAGGACGAGGGCACGTTCACGCAAGCGGACGGCATCACCCAGCGCTTCCGCAAGGCGTACCCCTCCAAGGGGGACGCGGTGCCGCACTGGAAGTGGGCCACGGAGCTGACGCGCGAGCTGGGCGGCGAGGCCGCCGCGGCTTCCGCGCGCGACGTGTGGCGGGCGCTCTCCGGGCAGGTGTCCGAGTTCGCCGAGTTCAACTGGGACAAGGCCTCTCCGCCGGACCGGGAGAAGCCGGGCATCAATCCGCTGCCGTCGGGAGCCGACGGCCGTCCGCCGGGCTACCGTGAGTTCGGCGCGCCGCGCGTGAGGGGCATCTGACCATGAGCCGTATCCTGACCATGCTGTTCGCCATGGCCTTCATCGTCTTCGCCATCGCTGGCGGAGTGGCCTCGGCGTATCTGGTGGGCTACCTGGCGGAGGAGTACCTCTTCGAGGGTGCCAGCCGCCTGACGAACATCATCTTCCTGATGCTCGTCTTCGTGATGATCACCGCGACGCTGCTCACGCTGGCGGAGCGCAAGTGGTCCGCGTTCATGCAGGACCGCGTGGGCCCCAACCGCGCGCGCCTGTCCGCCATCCCGGGCCTGGGCAACCGCTCCCTGGGCGGCATCCCGCACATCATCACCGACGTGCTGAAGATGCTGACCAAGGAGGACTTCGTCCCCGGCACCGCCAACCGCTTCCTGTTCAACCTGGGCCCCATCCTCGCCTTCGCGCCGGTGTTCGCGCTGTTCGCGGTGGTGCCGGCCGGGCCCACGGTGAACGTGTTCGGCAAGACGGTGGACATGGTCGTCGCCACGCCGGACTTCGGCATGCTGTACCTGCTCGCCATCGCGTCGCTCGCCGTGTACGGCACGTCGCTGGCCGGCTGGTCCTCCAACAACAAGTTCGCGCTGCTGGGCGGCGTGCGCGCCTCCGCGCAGATGATCAGCTACGAGGTGGCGCTGGGCCTGTCGCTGGTGGGCCTGTTCCTGGCCTTCTCCTCCGTGCAGCTGCCCACGCTGGTGGGTGACGTGGGCAACGCGCTCGTGTCCGGCACCGGCCAGGCGAAGTACCTGTGGCGCACGGACGGCGGCTTCGACCTGGGCCTGCCGGCGTGGGGCATCTTCATCCAGCCCCTGGGCTTCATCGCCTTCTTCGTGGCGTCCTTCGCGGAGACCAAGCGCGCCCCGTTCGACGCTCCGGAAGGCGAGTCGGAAATCATCGGCTACTTCGTGGAGTACTCCGGCATGAAGTTCGGCATGTTCATGATCTCCGAGTTCGTGGAGGTCGTGGTGCTGGCCGGCGTGACGGCGTCGCTCTTCTTCGGCGGGCACCACCTGCCCTTCGGCGGCGAGTGGCTGGCGGCGCAGCCCTTCTTCCAGGAGCACGGCTGGGTGTACGGCACGCTCCTGGGCACGGTGTTCTGGATCAAGGTCATCCTGCTCATCTGGGTGCAGCTGGTGATCCGCTGGACCTTCCCGCGCTTCCGTTACGATCAGATCCAGAACCTGGGCTGGAAGATTTTGCTGCCCGTGGGCCTGGCCAACGTGTTCATCAGCGGCGCGCTGGTGCTGTGGGATCCGTCCCTCCAGGCGCTGGGCGTGGTGGGCCTGCTGGAGATCGGCTTCGTGATCGCGCTGACGATGACCTCGGGTTCCAAGGCAGCGGACGCGCACGACGCGGCGCACGGCCATGGGCACGACGCGCACGGCCACGGAAGCGATGCGCACGGCCTGCCGGCGCACGCGGACCCCCACTCCCACTCCCCGGCGGGCGCGCACTAGCGCGGTCCGGAAGCGAGACAAGACACCATGGCGTTCAATGCTTCCCAGGACCCGCGCACGGACCTCCGCGAGCGGATGTACATCCCGGAGCTGCTGCGCGGTCTGGCCATCACGACCAAGCACTTCTTCCGCAACATGTTCGGCACGCGCGACCCCAACCCCCAGGTTGTGGACCGCACGGGCATGAACCTGATGACCACGGTGGAGTACCCGGAAGAGAAGCCCATCTATCCGGAGGGCTACCGCGGTCTGCACCGGCTGGTGCCGCGTGACGACGGCAAGCCGCGCTGCGTGGCCTGCTACATGTGCGCGACCATCTGCCCCGCGCAGTGCATCTACATCGAGGCCGGTGAGTACGAGCACGCGTCCGCGGACTCCGAGTCGGCGGTCATCGAGAAGTACCCCACCCAGTTCGTCATCGACGAGCTGCGCTGCATCGTGTGCGGCCTGTGCGTGGAGGCGTGCCCCAAGGACGCCATCCGCATGGACACGTACATGCACACGCCGTCCGAGTACAACCGGCAGAACTTCGTCTACGACATCCCGAAGCTGCTCAAGGGCCCGCCGGTGTCGCACCCGTCCGACCCGTGGAACAAGCGCGACAGCTCCTCGGAGCCGCACCACGTCCACAAGGAAGCGCACACGCGCGTCGGCGAGGGACACGCGGACCACGGCCACGCCAAGCAGTTGGGCGCGGGCCACGGCCACGCCAAGGCGAGCACCGGGCACGCGGTGGTGACGCAGCAGGGTCCCATCCAGGTGACGAAGTTCATCAAGTAGTCCTTTGTTTCGCACCGCGTGGGGCGGGCCGTCCGCCGCCCCTTCGCACGCATCCCGGCCCGCCTCCTTCCCGCTGGATTGGGAAGGGCGGGCCGAAGCCTTTTCTGGGGGCATGTGGTGATGCTGCACCTCTTCAATGCGCATGGTGCCTGCCTGGCACGGGGAGCCCCGCCGTGAAGCGCTACCGGATGTCGGTGTGCAAGGGCTCCAGCTGCCGCGCGGGCGGCTCGGACGCGGTGCACGTGGCGGCCCGCGAGGCGCTGGCGGAGAAGGGCCTGCAGTCGCGCTGCGAGCTGTACCGGGGCGGCTGCTACGGCTTCTGCCACATGGGGCCCAACGTGGTGGTGCGCGAGGACACGGGCCGCAAGCGAGACCCGCTGTCCCCGGAGGACTACCAGCTCATGGGGTGGCCCGGAGAGGTGTACTACTCCGGGATGACGGCGGAGAAGATGCGCCGCGTGGTGGCCGAGCACATCCAGGACGACGCACCGGTGCGCGAGCTGTTCGGCCAGCCGGACTCCGGCGACGACGACTGATGCTCAGGAGGTGGGCCGTGCTTCGCGCATCCCGTTCTCCCCTCCTCCTGCCGGGTCTCGTGGGCCTGCTGGTGCTGGGTGCGTGTTCGCGGCCCGCGGCCCCGGCGCCCCTGAAGGTGCTCGGCGCGCATGCGGATGCGGACAGCCCCCGCGTCGTGGGCGCGGCGCTCGTCCGGGACGGGGATTCGCGCGAGGAGCTGCTGCGGCGCCATCCCCGTGTGGAGCCCGACGCGGCACTGACGTCCACGCTGAAGGCAATCCTCGCGGACTCCGGGCAGCGTCTGCGATGGAGCGCGGCCCCCGCGGAGGACCTGGAGTGTGACAACGGCGACGTCCGCTTCCGGATCCAGGTGCGGGTACCGCCCGCGTGCCGGGAGCGCGCGTGTCCCGTGCTCGCCTTCTACACAACGGGCTGTCCCCGGCCGGACTACCACTGGCGCCCGGAGTTCTTCCTCCGCGCGGGCTTCATCTTCGCGGAGCCCGCGGTGCGGGGCACCAAATGCTCCGAGGACTGGGCCCGCGCGGACAACGGGCCGCTGCGCGTGGCGGCCGCCACGGACCTGGAGTCCGCCAGCCGCTGCCTGCGCCAGCGCTTCACCCGTGATGGCGTGGCCCCCAGGTTGGGCATCCTCGGGTGGAGCTACGGAGGCAACCAGACGCTGGTGGGCATGACGCGCTTCGCGGGCAGCTACGATGCGGGCTTCGCCTTCGCGGCCAAGACGGACCTGGCCTCATTCCTCTCCCAGACGACGCCAGAGCTGCGCGGTGCCAGGGCCTCCGAATACGGCGATCCGGAGCGGGACGCGGAGCGGCTTCGCGTCATCTCCCCCGTGACCTGGGTGGACCGCGTGGAGGCCCCCATCACCCTGATGCTGGGCGCGAGGGACCCCAAGGTGTCGCTGTCGGACGCGGACGTCTTCGTGCGCAAGCTCCGGGCAAGGGGCCAGGACGCGACCCTGATGATCATCCCCGAGCACGCGCACCTCACGGAACGCCCGGAGGAGATCGCCTTCGAGCACGCCCACCTCCTCCAGTTCTTCACCACGCGCTTCGGCGTGCCCCTGAGGGTGGACACGCAGCCCTGACGGTCTGCCTAGCGCGCGTCCGTGCTGCGCCGGCCCCAGCGGATGACGCCGTCCCAGTCCTCGGGCGGCGGGGCCTGGATGAGGCGCTGGCAGCGCTGGACGTAGACGCGGGCCACCGGGTCGCCATGCTCCACGGTGCAGCGGCGGAACAGCTCCTGGGCCATGATGAAGTCGCGCCCGTAGTAGGCGGTGAGGGCCTTCTCGTAGAGGGCGATGCCGGCCTGCTTCTCGGGAGAGAATTCGCCCCGGCGGCCCAGGAGTTCGTGCACGCGCACGGGCTGGGGACGGTCTCTCAGGAGCACGCGGTCCACCTCTCGGAAGACGTAGGCGTCGCTGGCGAGCTGCGCGGTGGCATGCCCCACCAGCACCTGGGTGCCGTACTCCTTGTTGGCCGCCTCCAGCCGGCCGGCCATGCTCACCGCTTCGCCCATCACGGTGTAGTGGGACTTGAGCTCGCTGCCCATGTCGCCCACCAGCAGGTCGCCCGTGTCGATGCCGGCGCGCACCGACAGCCGGTGGCCGAACTGCTTCTCCCAGAGGGGCTGCTTCTGCGCGAGCGCCGCATGGAGCTTCAGCGCCGCCTCGCAGGCCAGGTGCGCGTGGCGGTCCGTGCGCACGGGCGCTCCCCAGAAGGCCATCACCGAGTCGCCGATGTACTTGTCCACCTGCCCCGCCGTGGCGCGCACCACGGCGGTCATCTCCGTGAGGAAGGTGTTGAGCAGCGGCACCAGCTGCTCCGGCGGCATCGCTTCCGACAGGCGCGTGAAGCCCTCGATGTCGCAGAGGTACACGGTCATCTGCCGGCGCTCCGGCTTCATCAGGCTCACGTCGCGCGCCACCAGCCGCGCCACGTCCGGGCTGACGTAGCGGCCCAGCGCGCTGTGCACGAACTCGCGCACGTCCTGTTCGGTGCGGAAGGCGTAGAGGGTCGTCACCAGGAACGCGAGCCCGCCGGACCACAGCGGCCCCGCGACGGCGATCCACACCTGGTCATGGACGAAGACGTAGCCCGCCGCGCCCACGTAGCCCGCCCCGGCCGCCACCGCCACGCAGACGAAGAGGAAGGCGCCGCCCACGGAGCGCAGGAGCCAGCTGCACGACAGCGCCAGGAACGCGCCGATGAACGCGAGCCCCATGGTGGCGAGCATGTCCACCTTCGGCGGCGCGCGGGTGATGCCGTCCGACGCGAGGATGTTGGCGAGCGCTTGGCCCAGCACGGCGCCGTTGGCGATGCCCGGCCCGATGGGCGTCACCCGGCGCTCGGGCGCGTAGCTGCTGGTGTTGGTGAGGATGACGGCGCGGCCATCCAGGTCGTGGTCGAAGCGGACGGGCCGCGCCTCCTGCGAGTCGAAGAGGTTGAGCAGCACGTTCCACGCGCGGATGGAGCGGGCGAGCGGGCCACGCGCGCCGCGGGTGGCGGCCGGGGCCTCCCAGCGAAGCAGGCTGTAGCCGGCCGCGTCCATGGGCACGGAGTACTTGTCCCCGATGTAGAGGCGCCCCTCCGCGTACCGCAGCTTCTGCGTGCCCGCGAGCCGCATGGCGGCGGCCAGGGGCAGCGAGGGCAGGACGTAGCGCTCACCCCCGCGCGGGCTGTACGCGACGAGGTGGGGCACACCGCGCACCACGCCGTCGGAGTCCGAGGGCAGCGTGGTGGCGCCGTAGCCGCTGGCCTGGCTGAGCAGCGGCGTCACCGGGTGCTGGAGCTGGCGCACCTCCAGGAGCTTCTCCGGATCCAGCCCCTGCACCTGCACGGAGGCCAGGGCGAGGAACAGGTCCGACGGGGCCACGCGGAAGGCGTCGTCCGCGGCGCGGCGCTCCTGGATGGACGCGGCGGCGGTGCCCAGCTGCTCGCCCAGGCTGCGGCCCTCGCCCTCGTCCGCGACGCCGGCCCAGACCTCCAGGGACTTGCCGGCGGGGATGAGGAACGCGGGGCGCTGGAGGGCGAGGACGGACTGGGCGCGGGTGCGGGCCTCGGTGACGCTGGGGTAGCTGCCCAGGCGGACGCGGTAGGGCCACAGGCGGCCGGTGGGAGGCAGCGTGCGGGTGCCCTCGGCGCCCCAGCGGAAGGCGAGCACGGAGTGGCCGGGGTCCTGGTCCAGGAGGGCACGGAGCGCGTCGTCGTCCTGGGACAGGGCGCCCCGGCCCGAGCGCGTGGGGGTGACGCAGGCGCGGGGGCTGAGCTCCGGGTAGGCGAAGTCCAGCATCACCACGGAGGCGCCCTCTTCCACCAGCCGGTGCACCATGCCGCCCATGACCTGGCGAGGCCACGGGTACGCGGCGATGTCCGCGCGGGGACCCTGCTGGGCTTCGGCGAGGGTGTCGTCGTCGATGGAGACGAGCACGACGCGGTCGGAGCGCTCGGACACCTCTCCCAGCTGGCGGATGCGCCAGTCGTAGAAGACGCGCTCGCCGCCGTCTATCCAGCGCGAGAGCCCGTCGATGAAGCCGGAGGGCGACAGCCAGGGCGCGGGCGTGTCCTCCGGCCGGACGGGGCCCGTGTCGCGCTGGGAGACGAGCAGGCCCAGCAGGCAGCCGAACAGGGCCGCCATGGCGAGCGAGAAGCCGAGCCGGTGGAGGAAGCGGCGGCCAGAGGAGTGGATGCGGAGGCGTTGCACGAGCGGCGCACAGGATACTCCGCCTGAGCCCCGCGCCCATGGGCAACACGCGCGGTATGGTTGGCCGCCGTCACCCGTGCCCCGTTCAAGAGAGTGCCCATGAAACGCCTGTTGCTGTCCGCCCTGGCCACCGTGTCCCTGCTGTCGCCGCTCGCCTGTGACCTGGAGAAGACGACCAACCAGCTCAAGGCGGACCACGTCATCGTGGGCACCCTGCTCTCGACGCCGCAGGTGGACGTGTCCGCGTCCGCCATGGCGGGCTACGACGCGGGGACCTTCGGGCCGGACGGAGGGGACGTGGTGAGCTTCCCCGGGCAGACGGCGGCGTTCGTGTTCTTCGGGACGAAGTCTGGGGAGAACTCGCAGCCTCAGGGCCTGAGCGGGGCCACCGTGACGCTGAACGCCGGGAGCTCGGCGGGCGTGCCGCTCAATGGCCAGGGCGGCGGCAGCTATGGCGTGACGAGCGACTCCACGGACGACCTGAAGTACGCGTCCGGAGCCACCTATTCGTTCTTCGCGGAGCAGGGCGGGACGAAGTACGAGGCGCGGGTGGAGGACGCGCCCACGAAGGAGGCCATCCCGGCGTTCCACCCGGCGGAGGGCTTCGTGCGCATCAACGCCAACACGGCGTTCGCGTTCGACCGGCCGGCGCCTCCGCCGAACCAGGACCGGACGCTGGGCTTCGTAACGGTGGTGCCGCTGGGTTCAAACGGAGAGAAGGGCCAGTCCACCTATTCGAACGTGCCCACGTCGCCGGTGGAGTTCCTCCAGCTGGCGGCGACCCCGGCGCTGTTCCGCGAGGCGCGCGTGACCATTCCCGCCACCGCGTTCCCGAACCCGAAGCAGACCTACCTGGTCATCTTCCAGGCCGTGCGCATGGGCGGCCCTGAGTCCGACAACCTCTTCCTGGGCAGCGTCGTCCTGGCGGGCACCGCGGAAGTGGGCATCGTGCGGACGAACTGAGCGCGTCTATCCGGCCTCGATGTCCAGGCCGATGCGCTCCTCCAGCTTGAGGCGCAGCAGGTGGCCCGCGAAGCGCTCCGACTCTTCGCGGGTGAGGATGCTGCGGAAGTCCGGGCCGTCCGCGATCTCCACCTCCATCACGGCGCCGCGCTGGAGGAGCCGGAAGAAGTCCTCCCCTCCCCCGGGCCTGGGCACGCGCAGGGGGATGAAGCCCTTGAGCGGCACGACGTCCGTGCTCGCGTCGATGACGCGCAGCAGGCCCGGCGCGTCCGGGCGCACGACGTCGGAGACGACGGACTCCTCCGCGTAGAGCGGCGCGGGCGGAAGCGACAGGTCCTCGGTGGAGTCGTCGAAGAGGAAGCCGTAGCGGGATGGCACCCGCTGCGTGAGCAGATAGCAGAGCAGGACGGCCTCATCCGGCTGCACGCGCGCGACGTGGAGGATGGAGCGCTCCGCGCCCACGCGGCGCAGGAGCAGCGTGAGGTGCGGCTGGCTGCGCTGGAGGTAGCGCTGGACGCGGTCCAGCAGCGTGGTGCGGACCTCCGTGAACGCGGCCTGGTAGCGGGCTTCGCTCTCCGCTTCGCGCTGGGAGACGGCGTCGCGCGCCTTGGTGAGTTTGGCTTCCGCGTCGCGGAGGAAGTCACTGGCGGAGCCCTGGGGCTGGAGGCCCGGAGTCGTCGAACCCGAGTCCATGCCCGCGGCACGCACCGCGCCCAGCAGGAATGAACCTTGTTGCGTGAGCCGGGCCTGCTCCTCGCGGAACTGGATGACGGAGGCCGCGTGCTCGCGCTTCAGCTCCGCCCAGGCGTCGTAGGTGGACTCCAGCGTTTCCAGCGCACGCAACTGACCCAGCGCACCATCGGGTCCGGAGGCCCACGGCGTGTCCGTGTTTCGCGCGGGGAGCGCCGAGGACTCGTCCACGGCGGGCATGTCCACGGGCGTGTCATGTCTCGGTGGCGGTGTCGCCCCGGGCGGTTTCGTACCGGATGTCCGTCGATTCTTCGCCGCGCTCACCGGGTCTGCTCCTGATGCGAAGGCTCGCCCATCGCCTCGCATCCTAGGCCATTCGCCCTCCCCCTCCGCCGGAAACACGAAGGCCCCTCCCCGCCATGAGCGGGAAGAGGCCCGTGTGCGACTCCAAGGCACGCCCTGGAATCAGGTCGTCCGCTGACCCGGCGGCACCGTGGAGCCGGCGCCCTGCTGGGTCTCCGAGCCACGCGCGGTGTTGATGGCCGTGGCCAGCTTGTCCTGGCCGCCCTGGATGCGCTGGCGCAGGTCACCGCGCAGCTGCTGGCCCGGCTTGTCCGCGAGCAGCAGGCCCACGCCCACGCCCACGAGCACGCCCGCCGCGAAGATGCCCAGCGCCGGCAGCGCCGTCTCCGCCGTCGTGCGGCGCGTCTCCAGGCCGATGAGGTCCAGCACGTCGTCCCTGTCCAGCTTCTTCAAGTCCTTCAGGCTCAGCATGTCCGACTCCGGGGAAATGACTTCGGGGAAAGACGCGGGTTGCTTCGGAAATCCTAGACGCTGCCCGAGGGCGGCGTTCCACGGCCCGTCTGGTAGCCCTGGAAGGCGGACTCCGCCATGCCCATCAGCTCATCCTTCACGAAGGGCAGCGCGGCCAGCCGCACGCCCAGCTTGAGGATGCGCCCGGTCAGCGGCGTGAAGAGGCCACCGCCCAGCACGTAGCCCACGCCCACGGCGATGGCCAACGTGCCATAGGGGTTGCGCTCCACGCGCCCCTTCAGGTCCAGGGTCTGCCCCAGGTCCGCCACCGCGCTGCGCGCGTTGTCGATGAACTGCTGCGCGTCCGAGCCCAGCTGATCCACGCGCTGGCCGAAGCCCGCGTCGTCGCCGTGTCCCGCCGTTCCGTTGCCCGTCGTGCCCGAGTAGTTCGTCATGTCCGTGCTCGCTTTCAGGCAACCGGTTAGCGGGACGCGATGCGGCCCACGATGAAGCCCACCGCGATGGCGCCCAGGAGGCACGTGCCCGGGTTGGCCTTGATGAACCCGACGACCTGGTTGTTCAGGTCCACCAGGTTCTGCCGCGCCTCGTCCATGTCCGGCAGCTGATCCTGAATCTGCCGCGCCCGGTCTGCCATCTGCTGCGGATTGATTTCCATGGAAGCCCTCTGCTGTGCGTTCGTTTTCCGATTGCGTCTAGAAGCTTCTGCATCCAGGCCCGCTCGCGCCGTTCAGCGCCGCGAGCCCACCAGGTAACCAACGAGGAAGGCGGTCCCCACGCAGGTGTAGGGATGCTTGCGCACCCACTGGCGCCAGTCGGTGACTTCCGCCACCTCCACCCGGAGCGCGCTCACCGACGTGGCCAGGTCGGCCCGGGTGCGCTCGATTTCCTCGCGAAGCGCCGCGCTCGTGCGCGGCAGGTGTCCGTTGCTAGCGCCCATCCCGCGGCTCCTTGAAAGCCATTCCCGTTGCGTCCTTCAGCGTGTTCACCCCGGGCGCCGCTGCCACTCGCGGCTGCGCATTGGTGAGCGCCGCCATGCTGCGCGACAGCTCGCTCACGCTGTCATCCATCATCTGGCGTGACTTCATCCGCTTCACCGCGCGCAGGATGCCCAGGCCGCCGCCCACCAGGTTCACCGCGCCCACCAGGGCCAGCGCACCCGCCCACCCCGTCCACGGAGCGAGCACGGCCGCCAGCGCCCCGCAGACGAAGGCGTACCCCACGAGCAGGAAGGGCACGAACACGGCGATGCTCGCCACGTCCAGGCCCATGGCCTTCGCGTCCTCCGCCAGCTCCACGCGCGCCAACTGGAGGTGCTGCGTCACCAACCGACTGAAGCCGTCCGCCATGCGCCCGACGAGCGCGGCGACGCCGCGATCCGTCTGTTCACTGCCCACGTGCATGCGCTCTCCGGCCGACGCTCACGTCCCTGTGCGCGTGGGCGCCAACCTAGGCACCCCACCTCCCCGCGACAACCACGGCGCGAGGAATTTGTCCGGCGTTCGCCAGCGTCGGCCACTCAACGCGAGAAACCACCGGACTCCGGTGCGAGCCTACCCCAAGCCCATACTCCTAGCCGATCAGCTGCACCGGCGGTGCGACGGGCGGCTGCACCGCGATGGGCGCCTCGAAGCGCATCACCAGCGGCAGGTGGTCCGACGCCACGCGGCTCAGCGGCGAGCGGTGCGGCGTCACCGACACGGGCCGCACCCCCGAGTCCACGTAGATGCGGTCCAACCGGAACAGGGGCAGCCGCGTGGGGTACGTGCGCGCGGCGGCGCCCAGCTCGAACGCGGCGTCGTGGATGGCCTCGCGCACGAGCGACGACACCGGCCCGTTGCCCCAGGAGTTGAAGTCCCCGCACACCACCATGGGGTCCTTGCGGGCCGCGTCGCGGAGCAGGTCGGCGGACAGCAGGAGCGCTTCCTGCCGCCGCCGCTCGCTCACGGACAGGCCCAGGTGGAGGCAGAAGACGTGCAGCTGCTGCCCTCCTCCCAGGTCCAGATCGCACCTCAACGCGCCCCGGGGCTCGCGGCGCGGCACGCTCAAGTCATAGTTCTTCGACTTGAGCACCGGCAGCCGGCTGAGGATGGCGTTGCCGTACCTTCGGCCGTTGCGGACCACGTTGGGTCCGAAGGCCATGTGCATCCCGAGCATCGCGGCCAGGTGCTCGGGCTGGTCCTCCCGGGACGTCTTGCCCCGGAAGTCCCCCACCTCCTGCAGGGCGATGATGTCCGCGTTCACCTCGCGGAGCACCAGGCCCACGCGCTCCAGGTCGAAAGCTCCGTCCACGCCGATGCCGGAGTGGATGTTGTAGGAGACCAGGGTCAGCTCCACGCGTCGTTCACCCTCCCCTTCTTGCTCAGGCCGGAATGATGCGGCGGGCCGCCAGGCGCACCGCATCCAGGGGCAGCAACGCCAGCCGCCGCATCGCCGACGCCACGTCACCCACTCCAGACTGGATGGCCTTGAGCTGCCGGCGCGCCTCGTCGATGAGGTCCGGCAGCCGGCGCTGCTGCAGCGGCCGCTCCTGCGTGGGCGGCAGGGCGCCGATGGGCGCCGTCGTCCCGATGATGGGCGACGCGGCCGCCGCCTTGCGCTGCTTCTTCTTCGACGCCCCGCTCACGCGCGACACCGGCCCGTGGGAGAACTTGGCGTCCGCCTCCGGACGGGCCAGCTCCTCCAACTGGAGTTCCATCTTGCGCGCGTTGAGGATCTCCTCCGTCTGCGCGTGGCTCTTGCCGTAGTGGATGCCCTCGTGTTCGTCCACCGACACCCGCGACGACTGGGCCAGGTGCTCCTTGTCGCGCTGACGAAGGCCGCGCTTCTGCGGCGGGAGCGTCTTGGGAACCTGGAAGTGGTCGAAGCTGTAGGAGCGAGGCATGCGCGCTCTCCCTTTCGAAATTGATGTGCTGCGTTGATGTCGGAAAGCTAGGGAGCCCCTCGCCGTCCGTAACGCCTTGACACGGGGAGAACTGGCACGGCTGCCTGCCGCACGTCCGGCCAGGAACACCCTTTCGCCTCCGAGGGCACCCAAGTACCGGCAATGGCACATCTCTGGAGCCTGCCGTCAGGACGTGCGGCCAGGCGTCCACCGGGAGTCAGCCAGCCGAGCCCTTCCGGGCAGAGAAGCAGCCAGCCAACACGCCCGACGCCGGTCCGGGAAGGTTCCGCGCGTGCGTGGTGTAAAGAACGGCCCATGCCCGCCCGGACCCCTTCCGCCGCCCGCTTCTTCGTCCTCTCCCTGCTCGCCTCCGGGTCTCCGGCGCTCGCCGCGGCCACGCCCACCGCCCCCAACGCGGTGGTGACGGGCAGCGTGCCGGGCTCCTCGGCCACGCCCACCGCGTCGGGCCTCCGCGCCCCGGGCGCGCCCACGACGGGCGCCGTGCTCCAGGGCGAGCTGGCACCGATGAAGGTGGCGCCCCTGGACGGGCCGCGCCTGTCGCTCCAGCCCTCCAACCCCAAGCCGGGCGACCCGGTGCTGGTGATGGTGAGCGGCGCGTCCTCGCTGCCCACGGGCTCCATCGCGGGCCGGCCCCTGCGCTTCTTCGCGTGGAACAACGGCTACGCGGCCCTCTCCAGCCTGCCGGTGGAGCAGACGGAAGGCACCGTGGCGGTGGACGTCACGGCCCCCGGGCGCGGCCTGCCGGTGCTGCTGTCCGGCGTGCTCAAGGTTGGCGCGCCGGGTTTCCGCGAGCGCGAGCTGCGCGTGGCCAACAAGTACGTGAAGCCGCCCAAGGCGGTGAAGGCGCGCATGGAGGCGGACCGCAAGGCGTTCGCCGCGGCGTTCGCGCAGCCCTTCCACACGCCGCTGTTCGGCCAGAACTTCGCCTGGCCGCGCGAGGCCACGGTGACGGCGCCCTTCGGCGACCGCCGCTCGTTCAACGGCAAGCTGCAGACGCAGCACTTCGGCGTGGACCTGGACGGCGCCACGGGCTCGCCGGTGGTCGCCGCCAACGACGGCACGGTGGTGATGACGCGTGAGAACTACGCGTCCGGCAACACCGTGCTCGTGCACCACGGCGCGGGGCTCTACACGGCGTACTTCCACCTGTCGCGCATCGACGTGAAGGACGGCGCGCAGGTGAAGCAGGGAGACCCGCTGGGCCTGGTGGGCAGCACCGGCCGCGTCACCGGTCCACACCTCCACTGGGGCGTGAAGGCCGATGACCGCTGGGTGGATGGCCAGACGCTGCTCAAGCTGGACTTCACCGGCGCCCCGGAAGCGCCGGGCGTGGCCACCAACGCACCCGGATTGAGCAACCCGTAGCGCGCCGCGCGGCCTCTTCTCAGCCGCGCTTGGGCGTCCGGGATTTGGGCGCGGCCTTCTCCCGCTTCGGCGGGGCCGCGTCCTGGGGCTCCTCACCCCGCGGAAGCTCGTGCTTCGCGGGCTCGTGCTTCGCGGGCTCCGACTTGGAGGACGCGCTGCTCAGCAGCACGCCGTGGAGGAACGAGTCGGCGATCTGCGCCTTCGCGCGCTCGAGCATCGCCGTGTCGCGCGCGTCCGCCAGCCCCACGACGAAGGCCGTGAGCCCCATTTCAATGGAGCCGAAGAGCAGCGCGGACGCGAGCAGCGGATCCACGTCCGGGCGCAGCTCCCCTGATTCCTTCGCGCGGGTGAACATCTGCGCGCTCAGGCGGATGACGTCCACGAAGGCAGTCTGCCGGTTGATGCGGGCTCCGGCCGGTGAACGGGCAATCTCCAGGATGAGCACCTTCACCGCGCGGGGGTCCACGCGGTAGGCATCGAAGGCCACGTCCGCGATGCGGCGGACCTTCTCCACCAGCGGCCCCTCGCTCTCCGCGACGGCGCGCGCACGCGCAATGAAGCCGCTCCAGCCCGTCTCGAAGACGGTCTCCAGCAGCTCATCCTTGTTCTTGAAGTAGTGGTAGACGAGCCCGTACGCGACGCCCGCCTCCTTGGCGACGTCCGCGATACGGCAGCCGTGGTAGCCCTTGCGGGCGAACACGTCGATGGCGGCCCGCAGGATGGTGCGGCGACGCTCGCTCTCCCGCGTCCCGTTCTCCGGCGCCGTCTTCTGCTGGCCCACGCGTCCTCCCATGACTGGTTGATTCAAGAATCAGCCAGCCACGCTATGGACGCGGGGCCCCGGGGTCAATCCTTACGTGGGGCCCTCCGCCTCGCCGGGGGGGAGGCGGGCGGAAGGGAGACGCACGGGGAAGAGCCCTCCCCGGGAGGGGATTCAGGCCGCCGAGCCGTTGAACATCACGCGGGCCACGCCGAGCAGGCGGTCCACGTCGCGCGCGTTGAGGCCGCGTGCACGGGCGAAATCCGAAAGGGGACGCAGCAGGTCCTCCGTCTGGGCAGGCGTCTGCTCGGTGCCCGTGAAGAGCTCACCGAGACTGACGCTGAGGGCATTGGAAAGGGCCGCCAGGGTTTCCACGTGGGGCACGCGCTCGCCGCGTTCGATCATCGACAGGAAGGACACACTGATCTGCGCTCGCTCCGCGAGCTCTTCCTGCGTCCATCGCTCCGGGCGCTGCGTGCGAAGCTCGCGAATGCGCTGGCCAATTCTTTTTCCGAGATCCGACACGAAGTACTTCTCCTCTAGGGGGGATGTTTCCGAGGTGTGTGCAACGCTCGCGTACGGCGGGTGATTCCTAACCTCCCGACCCGAAGGATCCGAATCCGGCCACACTCAGATTCACGCCGGCGAATTCCGGCGTCTGGTTGCGCCGCAGGATCACAACCCCTTCGATACGCCAGCAGTCACAGGCGGGTCCATACGACACGCCAAAGGTCTGCTGCGCAAGGGGCTGACTTTCCTGGGTAATCAGATCCTTATAAAGCGGCTGCACAAGTGCTTCGTATCGCAACCCGAGCCCGAATCCGAGCTTGATTCGCGTACCAACAGTGAGGGCCTGTGCCCGTTCGGTCGGAGAGGGGTCGACTTGATCGTTGTGGGACGGCAGGGGACGAGGTGCGTCTCCCACCAGCATGTCCACGCCCCGGCGCACGAAATCGGGGCCTTGTGCCAAAGGATCCAACCCACGATCAATTGACAATTGTTTCACGGCCAGCAGGTCGTCGTACCGCGCGTACAGGGCGTTGCCCTTGCCGTTGTCGATGGTGAAGTCAGCGGACAGCTGGGTGATGTCGAGCGTCGTCGGGTCCATGCGCACGAGCCCGCCCGCGGTGAGCACGCCGGCGCTGGCGGACAGCCGCGCGAAGGTGTCGCGCACCACGCTGCCCTGCACGGTGTCCCGGCCCGCGACGGGCGCGATGCGCGACAGGTCGAACCCCTGGCCGATGCGCAGGCGCAGCGGCTCCCGCGTGGTGGGCCCCTTGCGAACGCGCAACGACTGATCCACGGCGACCACGGCGTGGAGGAAGCCGCGCACGCTGCCGTTGGGCTGGAGTGGCACCGCGGAGTCCCACTCGTCGTAGATGCGCGGCACGGTGCCGGTGCCGCTGCCGTTGAGGGCGGTGAGCCCGTGGCCCCAGCCGCCGGGCACGTAGCGCAGGTTCACCGACGGGGACATCGTGTGACGGTAGAGCGTGTCCCGGTCCGCGAAGGTGCGCGCCAGCTGCGAGTCCAGCATCAGGTCCGCCAGCGCGTAGCCGCGCGCGGCGGTGCGACCGGAGACCTCGCCCACGGACACGTCCTGGCGCAGCGCCACGGAAGGCGTCAGCCGGCCCCAGTTGCCCAGCCCGTAGGACGTGGACAGGCGCGGGGCCAACGACACGCGGTCGCGGCCCTCGCGCTCGGTGGGGTCCAGGCGGCCGTTGCCCTCCAGTTCATCGACCACCGGCGCGGCCTCGAGAGGCGTGCCCTCGGGGCGCCAGATGCCGTTGAGCGAGAAGAGCCCGTCGGAGCCGTCGTCCGCGAAACCGCCGCTGCGCAGGGGCGCCAGCCGGCTGTACTCCACCTGCATTCCGCCCATCACCCGTCCGCCGAAGAGGGGCCGCTGGGGCAGAGCCAGGGTGATGCCCGGCAGGCGCTGGAACGTCGTGGGGCCGTGGGGGTTGAAGGCGTCGCCACTCAGCGAAGCCACCGCGGGGACGGGGTTCGGCTGGAAGAAGCGGTAGGCGTAGCGCAGGTCCTGGCGCAGCGACACGTCCAGCCCCAGGTAGCGTTCGTCGCGGCGCTGGTACACGACGGCGGTGCTGCGCAGGTAGTTGGTGTTCTGCACCAGCAGGTCGGCGGTGAGGTCGCGCGTGTAGAAGCCGTCCGACACGAAGTACGCGTCCACGCGGTCGTGCCAGCCGTCGCCCAGGTCCTGCGTGTGCTGCCAGGACGCCTCGCCGCGCAGGCCCCGCTTCTCGTCGATGATCTGCGATGTGTAGAAGGGCTTCTTCGAGTTGGTCCGGTCCACGACGCGGAGGAAGTCGGAGGTCGTGGGATCCAACCGGGGCCGCAAGTCATAGAGGAAGCCCAGCGTGGCCCGGCCTCGCGTGCGGTCGCTGGGGACGTAGCGGAACTCGGTCAGCAGCCGGGGGCCCTTCACGCCAGTGGGGCGGAGCTCGCGGATGGGCGTCGAGTTGCCGTCCTCGTCCACCTCGACGAACCGGGGGTTCGAGATGTCCCCGCCGCCCGTGTAGATGCCCGGCGTGAACGTCAGGTCGTAGCTCTCCCCCAGCGTGACGAAGACGGGGACGTCCAGCCCGAAGCCGTTGAGGCCTGAGTTGGACGGACGGGGGATGAGCAGGCCGGAGCGGCGCTCGGCCAGGGGCAGGTACAGCCACGGCAGCGCGAACACCGGCACCGAGCGCACGTACACCACGGGCCAGGTGAGGATGGCGCGCTCGCCCATCTTCACGTTGGCCTCCTTCGCCTCCACGCGCCAGCCAGGCTCTCCCGGACCGCACTGGCACGGGGTGAAGGCCAGGCCGTCCACGGAGAAGGCCGTCTCTCCGGTGCGGCGGATGCGCGTGCCGCTCATCAGGACGGGCGTCTCCCCCAGCTTGCGCAATTCGTCCGGCGTCTTGGCGGCCTGGAGCGCTTCGGGGGTGACGCCCTTCTTCTGCATGAAGAGGCCGCCCTTCACGTTGGCCTCGTTGGAGCGCAGGTCCACGCGCACGTCGTCCGCGATGGCGGCCATCAGGCCGCTGACGAACATCACGTTGCCGGTGGCGGTGGCCACCTGCGTGGCCTCGCTGTACGTCACTTCATCCGCGCGCAGCACGTTGGGGCCGCTGCGCAGCTCGCAGTGGCCCCGGGCGGTGAGGACGTCGTTCTCGAAGACGACGTAGTCGGCCGCGAGCTCCACCACCTCGCCGGTGGGCAGCTCCACCTGCGTGGCCAGCGGAATCTGGGCCGACACCCAGAGCGTCAGGACGACCGGGGCAAGGAAGGTCATGCGGGAGGCGTGGGCGGTGGGCGCCGTGCCGGCAACGGCGCCCGCCCCGTCCTACCGGCCCGGGCGCGGGAAGTCGAGGGTGATGAGGCCGCCTTCCTGGCGTGTCTCATAGCGAACCCCCTGCTTCAGCTGGATGACGACGCGCACCGTCTGGCCCGCGCCGGAGAACGCCTCCACCCGCGACACGGCCGACGGGAAGAAGTGCGTGTCCAGGGGCAGCGTGTTGTTGGACTCCACCACGCGCGTGTTCTCCAGCTCCAGGACCACCTGATTGCCGGAGGTGCCCACCGTGTAGCGCACCGGCTCGTTGGTGCGCACGAAGACGCGCGAGCTGTCCGACTGCTGCTGGAAGCCAATCTGCGTCATCGTCTTGCGGCGCGACGACACCGCGCCCCCGCCGCTCTCGCGCGACTCGGCCGCGGCGCTGCCCTGGCTGGGGCGGGCGCGCGACTCACGGGCCGCCACGGCCTGCTCGCGGCGCTCACGGGCCTCCGCCGCACGCTGGCGCTTCTGGTCGGCGGCGGCCTCGCGGGCCGACTGCTGCTCCTCGCGGCGGGCCTGCGCGGCGGCCTGGCGCTCCTCATCCTTCAGGCGCTTCGCCTCGGAGGCGGTCTGCGCGGCGGCGCGCTTCTGCTCCGCGGCCGTCTTCGCGGCGGCCTGGCGCTCCTCGGCGGCGGCCTGCGCGGCGGCGCGCTTCTCTTCGGCGGCGGTCTTCGCGTCCGCTTCCTGCTGGCGCTTCTGGTCGGCGGCGGCCTGCGCGGTGGCGCGGCGTTCATCCTCGGCGCGCTTCGCGGCGGCCTGGGCCTCCTCCTCCTGGCGCTTCTTCTCCGCGGCGGCGGCCTGCTCCGACGCGCGGCGCTCCTCGTCCTGGCGCTTCGCGGCGGCCTGGGCCTCCTCCTGGCGCTTCTTCTCCGCGTCCGCATCCGCCTTGGCGCGGGCGGTGGCCTCGGCGGCGGCCTTCTCCTGGGCCTCGCGCTCCGCCCGGGCGGCGTCGGCGGCGGCCTTCACGGCCTTCTCCTGCGCCTCCCGGTCCGACGCGGCGGCGCGGGCCGCGTCCTGCGCGTTGGAGCCGGCCTGGGTGTTGGCCGCGGTGGCCCCCTGCGCGGGGGTGCCCTGCCCTTCCGAGGGGGTTACCTGAGCGACGACCGCGCCGCCCCCGCTGCCCAGGACCTTCACCACCAGCTTGTTGCCGGAGGTCTGGATGTCCGTCTCCACCTCGCGCTCATAGCCGATGAGGATGCGCGCGATGGACGAGGACTCCGTGCCATAGGCCTGCGTGCGGATGCCCGTCACGGTGCCATTGCCGACCGGCAGCTCCTCGGGCACGTCCTTGAAGACGGCGCCGGACACGTCGATGACGAGCCGCGGAGGGTCCGTCATGGTGAAGCTGTTGAAGTCCGGCTTCTTGCTGCCGGAGATCTCCACCGTCCCGCCGCTGACGTTGACGGAGGTGATGGTGTTGTAATCCGCCGGCTGCTGCGCCAGCGCCACCAGCGGCACGAGCCACAATCCCAGCAGAGACACCGCCAAGCCCCTCATCGACCACTCCCGTGACATGCGTCAGAAGACAGACGCGCGCGAAATTATCACGCACCCGGGAGGCACCAACTTTTCAGTCTGGCCGGAACGTCCGCGCTTCAACGCAAGCGCGGCAGGGCCGGCGAGCGCGTGCGGTGCGTGCGGGTGTACTCGATGAGGTTCTTGATGTCGTAGCAGATCTGCCGGATGTCGTGCCCCATGGTGAGCTCGACGTGGCTGTTGCCCTTCACCGGCCGCCACAGCAGGTACTCGCTCTTCGCGGCGCGGTAGACGCTGCGGGTGGATTCCACGGATGCCAGCGGATCCAGGTCCCCGAAGATGATGGCCATGGGGATTTCAATCTTCCCGAAGCCGCGCTTGAAGTCGTAATCCGTGCGGTAGCAGACCATCTCGCCCCGGCGGATCCACCGGGCGAACTGTTCAATCACCTTGCGGGGCTCGCGCTCGCCGCCCTCGCGCAGCAGCCACCGGATGTCGTCCCGGCTGACGCGCTCCGTGTTGATGAGCCGGTTCAGCTTGCGCGTGAAGCGCTGATACAGCGCGGACTCGTCCGCTTGCGACAGCTGGCGCTCCACCCACTTGAGCACCACGTCCACCGGCACCGCGTTGAACACGAGCGGCTTGGACGCGTCCGGCTCCAGGCGCTTCTGGAGCGCGGGGCTGAAGGCGCCCGCCCCCTTCGCCAGCAGCGAGCGGCCCAGCGAGGACGCGCGCCGGTTGAGGTTCAGCCCGCCCAGCGTCATGTCCACCGCACCCGCGAGCAGCGGCGAGCCGTGCGCCAGCATGCGCAGCAGCATGAAGCCGCGCCCCAGGTCCGCGGGCGACCCGATGGTGATGAGCCCCTCGAAGTCGTCGTGGATGCCGGCGTAGCCGTAGCCCAGCATGCCGCCCATGGAGTGGCCGCAGTAGAAGACGCGCTCGCGGCGGGTGATGCGTTTGACGCCGGACACGGCCGCCGGCAGGTCGTAGAGGAAGTAGCTGTCCAGGTCCCAGCCGTAGTCCAGGTCCTGCGGCAGCGGGCGCTTGAAGCGCTCGGCGCGCTCCTTCTGGAAGGCGATGGAGCTCTTGCCGTGCCCGCGCAGTTCCAGGATGTGGATGTCCACGCCGAAGAAGAGCAGGTTCTTGACGAACTGGCCGCTCGTCCACGTGTGCCGGTTCTGGGAGAAGCCGTGCACCAGCAGCAGCGGCTCCCCGAACAGCGGCTGCGCGAACGCCTGTTTCACCGGCCGGTAGCGCGTGATGACGAGCGACCAGCCGTCCGCCGTCTCCACCACGTAGTTGGTCTTGGAGTACAGCGCCCGGAAGTCGACCTCATCGACGGTGGGCATCGGAGGTCCCGGAAGCGCTGATCTCCAGTCCGGCAGGCGCATGTCGCAAAGTTACTGCTGATACCGCATCGCGCCAAGGCTTCGGTCAACCCATCGCTTCACGGCGCCTACCAGGAACAGTGAGCCTGTAGCGAGGACCACGCCGTCCGGACGACCCACTGCATCAGCCCTCGCTCCGGCAAGGGCCTCCTCCAGGGAGGAGTGCGCGGCGACCCGTGAACACAAAATCCGTGCTTCAGCGATGTATCGCTCCGGGGCAAGCGAGCGCGGCGTGTCCAGCGGCGTGAGGTGAACAGAGGCCGCCAGCGGAAACAGGGCTCGCATCATCGGCCCCCGGTCCTTGTCCGCCACCACCCCGAAGACGAGGTGCAACGGCCGCCCGGCATAGAGCGAGTCCAGGGCCTCCAGTAGCACCGCCACGCCCGCCGGGTTGTGGGCGCCGTCCACCACCACCGTCGGATCCTGGGACACCTCCTCCAGCCGCCCCGGCCAGCGCGCCGTGGCCAGCCCCTCGCGCGCGGCCTCCGGCGTCACCGCTACGCCCCGGGCATGGAGGGCCTCCAGACAGGCCAGGGCCACCGCCGCGTTCTGGTGCTGATACGGACCGCGCAGCGAAATCGTGAGGCCGTCGAGCGACCAGGCGGGTCCCCGGTAGAAAAGCGTCCCATCGGACCCAAGGTCGATGCCGAAGTCGCGGCGCTCCACCTGGACGGGCACGGCGAGCTGCTCCGCGCGGCGCAGGAGCGCGTCCAGGGCCTCCGGCTCCTGCCGGGACAGGACCACCGGCACGCCGAACTTGAAGATGCCGGCCTTCTCCCCGGCGATCTCCCGGAGCGAGTGCCCCAGGTACTCCATGTGGTCGAAGGACACGGGGGTGACGCACGTGACGACAGGGTTCGCGGCGGTGGTGGCGTCCAGCCGGCCGCCCAGGCCCGTCTCCAGCACGGCCACGTCCACGCGCTCGCGGGAGAAGTGCCAGAGCGCGACCACGGTGCCGAACTCGAAGTACGTCATCGGATCCGACAGCGCGGAGGGGTAGCGCTCCAGGACCTCCAGGATGCGCTGCCCGAAGATCGCGTCCGGGATGTCTTCACCGGAGACGCGGATCCGTTCGTTGACGCGCACCAGGTGCGGAGACGTGTAGAGCCCCACGCGGTGGCCGGCGGCCTCCAGCGCGCGCGCCACGAAGGCGCAGGTGCTGCCCTTGCCGTTGGTGCCGGCGACGTGCAGCGCCGGGTAGTCCCGCTCCGGGTGATCCAGCGCGGCGAGCGCGTCCCTCACCCGCTCCAGCCCCAGCTTGATGCCGGAGGGGTTGAGCGCCTGGAAGAAGCGCAGGGCCGCTTCGGGGGTGCGGGGCGCGTCCATGGGTGGAAGCTCGCTGCACTACCCCAGCATGCCGAGGATCTGCCCCAGCTTCCCGCGCAGGTCCTTGCGGTGGACGATGGCGTCGATCATCCCGTGGTCCAGCAGGAACTCCGAGCGCTGGAAGCCCTCCGGCAGCTTCTGGCGGATGGTCTGCTCGATGACGCGCGGGCCGGCGAAGCCGATGAGGGCCTTGGGCTCCGCGAGGATGATGTCGCCCAGCCAGGAGAAGGACGCGGCCACGCCGCCCGTGGTGGGGTTGAGCATCACGGAGACGTACGGCTTGCCGCTGGTGCGGAAGCGGGCAATGGCCGCGGACGTCTTCGCCATCTGCATCAGGGAGAAGATGCCCTCCTGCATGCGCGCGCCGCCAGAGGCGGAGAACACCACCGCGGGGCACTTGAGCTCGAAGGCGCGCTCGAACACGCGCGTGACCTTCTCACCCACCACGGAGCCCATGGAGCCGCCCATGAACTCGAAGACGAAGGAGCCGATGGAGACGGGGTGTCCCTCGATGCGGCCCACGCCGGAGATGAACGCATCGTTCTCCTCCAGGTTCTTGCGCGTGGACTTGAGCCGGTCCTTGTACTTCTTGGAGTCGGTGAAGCCGAGCGGGTCCTGGGGCTCCAGCTCCTTGTCGAACTCCTCGAAGGAGTCCGGATCCAACGTGGCCGCCAGCCGCGCGCGAGCCGTCCAGGCGTGGTGGTGCTCGCAGTGCATGCACACCATCCAGTTCTTCTCGAGCTCCTGGCGGTAGATGATCTCGTCGCACTGCTCGCACTTGGCCCAGAGTCCCTGCATGCGGGAGGGCTGGGGCTCGGCGGCTTTCTCTGAGTCGACGGCGATGCGGGGCTTCTTGGAGAACCAGGCCATGAGGCCCGGGGGTTAATCCGCCCGCCTCGGGCCGTCAATACCCGCGTACGCCGCGCCGCGGCACGTCCCTAGAACTGGAACGTCTCGCCCAGCTCCAGGACGTTCACGGGCAGCGGGGCCAGCTCCTTCTTGAGCTGGGTCACGAAGGCGGGCTTCAGGTGGTAGAGCATCACCTGGGCGCCGTTGCGGTCGAACTTGCGCAGCTCCGAGCCCACGGTGGCGGGCGTCAGGTGGCCGGAGATGTCCGCCAGGGCCTGGAGGCTGTTGGGGAAGCTGGCTTCCAGCAGCAGCGCCTTCAGGTTCTTCGTGGCGTTGAGCGCCTTCCACAGCTTGTCCGTGGGGCCGGTGTCGCCGCTCATGGCCAGCGACGTCTTGCCGTCGCTGATGATGAAGGCGCACGACTCCACGGGGTGGCTCACCGGCACGCTCTTCACGGTGTAGGGGCCCACCTGGAAGGTGCTGCCGGCGCGGAAGGTCTTGATGGCCAGGACGGGCTTGTTGCGCGTGGGGATGCGCGTGAAGTCCGGCCACAGCGAGTTGTTGAACATGTTCTCGCGCAGCGCTTTCGCGCACTCGCGGGAGGCATGAATGGTGACGGGCTTGTCCCTGCGGCCGATGACCAGGTCGGCGAGCAGCGGCAGGTCCTTCACGTGGTCGAAGTGGCTGTGGCCGACGAGCACGTCGTCCACCTTGCAGAGCTGATCCAACGAGAGCGTGCCGGTGAGTGCGCCCGCGTCGAGCGCGAGCACGTCGTCCACGAGGAAGCAGGTGCTCCTGCACGTGGGAAGCTCGCCGCCGTGGCACCCGAGGACTTGCAGCTTCACGCTAGAGGTCTCCGAACTTCCACTTCATCTCGAGGTAGTTGAGGAAGTCATGCAGCCGGGCCGTGTCGTACACGGTGATCCTGTCGCCGCTCCGCTCGATGAGGCCCGCGCGCTCCAGGCGCTCCAGCATGCTGCGCACGGCGGGCTCGCCCACGCCAATCTGCCGGGGCATCTCCCGGACGGCGAAGTCCACCTCCACGCCCTCCTCCAGCGGCCGGCCGCGCGTCTGGCAGGCCTGGAGGATTTGATGGACGACGCGGCTGGCGGGGTCGCCGTGGAGCAGGTTTTCAATCTGGGCGTCCGCCTCGGAGAGGCGCTCGGCCAGCTTCTTGATCATCCGCACGGCGATCTCCGCGTTGCCGCGGATCATCGCCTCGAAGGTCTTGGGATCGATGACGAGCAGCTTCGCGTCGTCATGCACCACGGCGGAGGCGTTCCGGGGCTTGTTGGAGATGATGGCCATCTCCCCGAAGAATTCGCCCGGCCCCAGGACCGCGAGCACCTTCTCCACGTCGCGTACGCGCTTGGAGATGGCGATCTTCCCGGACTGGATGACGAACATCTCCTTGCCGATCTCTCCCTCGCGGAAGAGCTCGGTGCCCTTGGGGAACTCCTTGCCAAAACGTTGAAAGAGGGTTTCCTCGGCGCCCATCTGGCCCGCGAGTCAATCAGCCCCCACCCCACCGGTCAAATATCCCAGACCGATATCGTGCGGGCGCCCCAGGGCAGCGAGCCGCCGCAAACCCGACACGTCCCATCCGAGGCCCGAGACAGGGGCCCCCGGGAGGGGTACAAGGCCGGCCCGTGGGAACGACCTACAAGCAGTCCGGAGTAGACATCGAGGCCGGCGACGCGTTCGTCGAGAAGATCAAGCCCCATGCCGCGCGCACCACGCGCCCTGAAGTCCTGGGCGGGGT
>NZ_RAWR01000071.1:0-42667 GCF_003986945.1 Corallococcus sp. AB018
AGCTCCGCGATGCGAGCCTCCTGCTGCGCAATGCGAGCCTCCTGCTGCTCGATTCGCGCGAGCGCCGCGCTCAGCAGTCGCTCCAACTCCGCGATACGCGCATCTCTTGGGTCGGGAGTGGCCACGTTCCATTATTTCTAAGCCGCCCCCGGCCCACGTCGAGCGTGGTGAGGCCCACCGTTCGCTGCCTCACTACCCCCTCAGTCGAGCACCACCCCGTGAACGCTTACCCGGATCCATTGCGATGTTTCGTGGTTCCAGAGGGCCATGAGCATACGACTAGCCTTAAAACGAGAACTCAAGGCATAATCAGGTCGTCGTGTGAAGGGGGGGAACATGAAACTCGCACCAGCGTTCCTGTCGCGCGCGAGCTGGCACGTCGAAGAGGCAGTGCAACTCGAAGCCCTGGAGGGCCTGCTGCGACAGGTCTGGGCGGAGGGATGTCGGCCCTGGCCGGACATTCCCCTCTCCCAGGACGCCTTCGTTGCCTCCCTGGCAACACACACTCCCAGTCCGTCAGTCCGAACCGGCATCGCAGGGATCTTCGCTCAGCTCACTCCCGGCGACCTCTACCTGGCCTGCGCCTGTGCCGAGGGCATCCCCGTGGCGCTGGCCGCGTTCGAGCGGCGCTACATCGCGAGCATCCCCGCGACGCTGGGGCACATGAAGCTGACGGAGTCCGTGCTCGATGACGTCCGGCAACAGGTGCGTGAACACCTGTTGGTGCGCACCAACAGGCCTCCTCGGATTTCGGAGTACTCCGGCCGCAGCCCGCTCGCCAACTGGCTGCGCGTCGTGTCCGTGCGCACCGCCCTCAGCCTGCTGCGCACGGCGCGAGAGGAGGACGCGACGGGCGACGAGGCCATCCTCGAGTCGCTGCCCGCCTCCGTGGGAGACCCAGAGACGGAGGCCATCCAGCGGCGCTACGAGGGCGAGTTCCGCCAGGCCATGGAGGACGCCTTCGCCGCCCTGTCCAGCAAGCCCCGGTACCTGCTGCGCCTCCACTTCGTGGACCGGCTGTCCACCACCAAGATTGGCGCCCTGTTCAACGTCAACCAATCCACCGCGTCCCGGTGGCTCCAGAGCGCCCAGCAGGACGTCCATGACGAGACGCGGCGCCTGTTGAAGGAACGCCTGGACCTCTCCTCCCAGGATTTCACCAGCGTCCTGCGCTCCGTGGAGAGCCAGCTCGATTTGAGCCTCAGCCGCATCCTCACGGAGGCCTGATGCGGTTTTCCACGATGCGGCGCCGCACAGCCACGCAATAACAATTCACTCCTCGTGAATTCTGATAAAGATTGCATAGCTTGATTCCGGGTCGCGTCTTTAAGACGCGAACACCCGGTCTGTGCCGGACAGCACACAGCATCGCCCTGGTGGAGCACGGCACCCGCCCCTGCCCCACCGCACCCATCACCCATCACCCACCTTCCGCCCGAGCGCGTTCGGCCCCCACGGCCACGACGCCGGAGGCACATCCACACCTGCAGCACAGGAGGCCACATGTCGACAAACCAGACACGCCCCAGCCGCGCCACCGCCATGAGAAGCCAACTCCTGCCCTGGATGGGCATGCTCACGCTGGCGCTGGGCGGATGCAGCGACCCGGGCGCCCAGGACGTCGGCACGCCGCCGCCGGCGAAGCTCATGAGCCGCGTGGCGCCCCTGAACGCGGCGCCTCCGGGCCTGGCCATCTCCGGTGAGTACATCGTGGTCTTCGAGTCGGAGGTGAACACGTCCGCCATCGACACCGCGGTGGCGGAGGTCGTCCAGGCGGGCGGCGCCAACGCGCTGATGCACCAGTACTCCATCGTGCCCGGGTTCTCCGCGAAGCTGGACGCCACGGAGCTCGCCAGGCTCCGCGCCAACCCGGCCGTCGCCTATATCGAAGAGAACGCGGCCGTCAGCATCAACACCCCCTTCCCCAGCCCCGCGGACGGCACCGACCGCGTGGATCAGCGGCTGGGCCGCGACGGCATCTACAACGACCACGGCCGCACCGGCTTCGGCGTGCACCTCTACGTCGTCGACACCGGCATCAACTCGACCCACACCGAGTTCACCGGCCGCATCGGCAACGGCTTCAGCGCCATCAACGACGGGCGCGGCGTGGAGGACTGCCACGGCCACGGCACGCATGTGAGCAGCACGGCCGCGGGCACCCAGTACGGCATGGCCAAGAAGGCCCGCATCCACCCCGTCCGCGTGCTGAACTGTGGCGGCGGCGGAACGTGGGAAGGCGTCATCGCCGGTGTGGACTTCGTCCGCTCCAACTGCGCCACCCAGAACGGCCCCTGCGTCGCCAACATGAGCCTGGGCGGCGGGATGTCCCCCACCGTCAACGCCGCCGTCACCAACGCCATCAACGCGGGCGTGACCTTCGTCGTCGCCGCGGGCAATGAGTCCACGGACGCGTGCACCCGCTCTCCGGCGAGCACGCCCGGGGCCATCACCGTGGCCGCCACGGACGACAGTGATCGGCGCGCGTGGTTCTCCAACTTCGGCAATTGCGTGGACATCTTCGCGCCGGGCGTCACCATCCTCGGCGCCTGGATTGGGAGCACCACCGCCACCAACGTCATCGACGGCACGTCCATGGCCAGTCCCCACGTCGCGGGCGTCGCCGCGCAATACCTGACGGACCACCTCAACGCCCGCACCACCCAGGTGGAGGCCAACGTCAAGGGCTCCGCGAGCCTGGAGTGCGTCACGGACACGCGCGGCTCCCCCAACACCTTCCTCTTCAGCGACCTGAACCAGGGCAACTACACCTGCAGCAACACGGTCGCCAGCTGCAGGGGCCTGTGCGGTGGCCCCGGCTACGGCTGCTTCTGCGAAGAGAGCTGCGTCCAGTACGGCGACTGCTGCCCGGACTACGCCGACGCCTGCCAGTGACCTTCAAGCCGTCTCGTCTCTCGCGTCCCTACCCCATCGTCTGAAGCAAGGAGGATGCAACATGATGCGCATGCGTCGTTATCTGGTGCTCGCGGGCACCGGCTTGAGCCTGCTGTCCGGCTGCACGTCGAACCCCCAGGAGTCCACGCCGGAGTTCCACGGCCGCAACCAGCAGGGCCTGGGTGAACCGGGCCGGCTGAGCCGGGCCGAGTGGACCACCTACCTCTCCGACCAGAAGTACCTGCACTCCATCGCGAAGCCGGACGTGCGGATCCGCCTGAACCTGGCGGACCCCGCGCAGCACCGCTTCGCCCTGTCCCGCCTCAAGCTCGCGGGCAAGACGCCGGAGAACTCGCCCTACCTGTTCAAGGCCCTGGAGCAGCGGCGCCAGGACCAGGTGGCCCGTGGCTACGCGCCCGGCCTGCTGCCCCCGGAGGCCAACAGCCTGGTGGGGACCGCGGACCGCCAGGAGATGCACCTCATCGAGGAGGCCAGCACGGGTGAGACGACCGCGGTGGCCAATGATGGCCTGGGCACCGCCAGCTCCACCTTCCCGGGCGGCGCCATCTACACCTACGTCGACACCAGCTACTCGGACTCCAGCGGCAACGCGCTGGGCGACCTGGCGTGGCGCGAGGAGTTCGACGGTGGCTACAACGTCACCATCAACGCCACGGGCAACCTGGCGCTGACGACCCTCAAGCGCTACCGCGTGTCCTCCTACAAGGTCGAGGAGTCCGCCGGCCAGAACGTCACGGACTCGTACATCTTCACGGAGATGGGCGTCGAAGGCGGCCCCGTCGTCAACGAGGCGCCCCGCCTGGGCGGCCTCACGGTGCTCGCGCCGCTCGACGTCGCGTTCAACGACAACCTCATCTCCGTGTGCCTCAACCGCACCTGGACCCAGGACTGCGACTACGACCTGACGGGCAACCTGAACTCCGTCAAGCTGCCGCTGCAGGGCTCCATCTCCGTCACCAGCAGCCACGTCTTCGACGACGCCGTCATCACCCAGCTCAAGGCGGACCTGAACTCGGGCGTGGCCCGCCCGGACGCCGGCCACCTCAAGCTCATCCTCACCAACACGGGCGGCGGCTGCGACGTCACCGACGGCAACACGCTCGTGGGCAAGATGAACCAGTTCTGGAACCGCGTCACCCTGAGCACGGACAAGAAGACCTTCTCCTGGGACCTCACGGGCACCAACGCCGCCTTCTTCGATGACGGCTGCCGCCAGATGCAGGACTCCGCGAAGCTGACCGCGCTCATCTCCCTGCCGCTCATCTCCGCGGGTACGAAGTACCGCTCCTCCATCACCCTGAGCAATGATCCGGCCGCCGTCCGCCCGGACTACGTCTTCAAGAAGATCACCGTCACCAACAGCTGCCTGGCCGAGGGCACCGAAATCGCCATGGCCGAGGGCAAGCCGGCCGCCATCGAGTCCCTGAAGGCCGGTGACCACGTCACCAACCCCTACAACCCGTCCCTCACCATCATGGACACGGCCGTCGGCATCGAGACGACCCCCATGGTGCGCATCCACGACGAGGCGGGCCGCAGCCTGCTGATGACGGAGATGCACCCCATCCAGGCCGTGGCGCGCGGCATGGTGCAGGCCCGCGACCTGCGCACGGGGGACCTGGTGATGACCCGCACGGGTCCCAGCAAGCTCACCGCGGTGACCCGCGAGGCGTTCACCGGCAAGGTCTACAACGTCAAGGTCGGCTCCAAGACGGAGAAGGCCCTGCTCGGTGAAGACCAGACGGCGGTGTACGCCAACGGCTTCCTGGTGGGCGACGGGCAGATCCAGAAGAAGTACGAGGCCATCGCGCAGCAGCCCAAGACGGGCGACATGCTGGCCCGGCTCCCCAGCCGCTGGCACCGCGACTACCAGCTGTCGCTCCAGCGCAAGTAACCCCAGCCCCCACGGCATGGCTGATGCGGCCACCCCACGGCTTTCGAGCGTGGGGTGGCCGTGCCGTTGCCGCCGTGGGGACGCCCTTCCCTTTTCGCGAAGCACCCACGCGTTCAACGTCACGGAGTGAACCCGATGCAGCCGTTCAAGACCTACCTGCTCCCGCTGTTCGTCGCCCTGGCGGCGTGCGGAGATCCTCCCGAGCCCGCCACTCCCGAGAAGCCCCTCCGGGTCTTGAGCGCGGAGGCCCTGGCCGAGCGCCAGCGCATCGCGAAGAAGGCCCTGGCGAAGCCCGGCACCGTCAAGGCCTCGCTCGCCACCGTCGCGGAGGTCAACTCCGCGCTGGACCTGCCGGCGGGGGTGGTAGCGAGCGCGTCGCTCACCAGCCCCAATCCGCAGGCGGCCATGGTGGCGCCGTCGTACGGCAACATCACGCCGCGCAGGGGCAGCTCGCTGTTCATCATGAGCACGGGCAACATCAACGTCGCCAACCTGCCGGAGCCGGGCACGGACTACCCGCCCGAGGGCGTCGAGGGCGACAAGGTCCTCTACCGCGTCACGCTCAACGTGCCGGCCAGCAGCAACCGGGTGACCTTCGACTTCCGGTTCCTCAGCGCCGAGTCCCCCGAGTATGTCGGGACGCAGTACAACGACACGTTCACCGCGCGCGTCATCGACGGGCTGGGCACGCGCACCGTCGCGGACTCGTCGGTGAACAGCGCGCAGTTCTTCGACGTCTCCTCCACGCGCGCGGCGGGCACCGGCTACGACACGCTGTTCTCTGACGACCCGTCCGGGGTGGACTTCTTCCCGGCCACCTACCCGCCTGAAATCATGCTGTTCCCCGATGCGGGCATCACTGACTTCCGCACCGTCAACTTCGAGGTCCTGCGCGGCGGGCAGGTCACCATCGAGTTCGAGATCAGCGACCTGGGCGACGGCGTCCTCGACTCCGCGGTGGTCATCGACAACATCACCTTCTCCAGCATGGAGGTGGTCAACCCGAACCCGGCCCTCATCCACCCGTATACGGGCGCCGTGGTGACGGACGTCACGCAGCTGTCCGCGCCGTCTTCCGCGGCGATTCCCCCGGTCCAGGGCGTGGCCGCGGACGGCGTGACGCAGGTCCTGGTGCGCGCCAAGATGCCCTCCGCCGGGTCCATGACCTTCTCACTCAGCGGGACCAGCCCGGCCAACGGCGGCCTGGGCGCGGTCGGGACCACCACCCGGGCGGCCTCCGTCACCGTCCCCACCGTTCCCGTGGGCGGCGTGCACTACGCGTTCGCGCTCTACACCAGCCCCCCGGACTTCAACAGCGGGGGCTTCGAGACCGCCACCTCGCGCCTGGTGACGCTCTCCGGCATCTACACACCCGCGTCGGGAGCGAGCTACACGTCGACGGTCGAGCTCTCCATCGTCCGGCCGCCGCTGGTGCTCGTCCACGACCTCTGGTCCTCGTGCGCCGCCTGGCAGGCGACGGATGGCCTCGCCGCGAGCAGCCTCTTCCAGACGACGTGCGCGGACTACTCCGCGACGAGTTCGGCCAGCTTGACCCTGGAGGCCAACGAGCTCGCGGTCCCCAACGCCATCTACTCGGCGCTGACCAAGATGCGTCAGGGCCAGAACGCCGTCACCCAGGTGGACGTCGTCGCCCACGGCGCGGGCGGCCTGCTGACCCGCAAGTACGTCGACTCGGCCAACTACCGGAGCGTCGCGACCTTCAAGGAGGGGGACATCAACCGGCTCATCAGCCTGAACACGCCCCATGAGGGGACGCGCATGGCCACCGAGCTCGTCCGCATGCGCGACATCCTCAAGGCCGAGCCCTCCGGCCCCTGGGGATTGGTTCGGGACGCCCTCGCGATACCCCACAAGATCTCGCTCGACGTCGATGGCGGCTCGGCCATTGACGACCTCAAGGTGGGCAGCGCGCTCATCAACAACCTCCGGCAGACGGACGTCCCCACGCACTTCATCACCGGCCAGGGAGCACAGCCGCTGCAACGGACCGCTACGTTGGGCCTCCTTCCGGACGGCATCAAGGTGCTCTACCAGCAGATGGAGACCTACCATCCGGACTCCCGCGGCCAGTCCCTGCAGCTGCGGCAGAAGCTCATCCTGGGTCCCGACAGCACGCTGTTCTGCAACGACCCGCACGACATCTTCGCCGGGACCGCGGAACAGCAGGGCGGCGCCGTGACGGGCAGCACGGCCATCACCCCCTTCACCGTGACGCTGGCGAACCGGAACACGGAGCACTTCAAGGTCCAGATCAACGCGGGCCACCGGGATCGGATCCTCCAACTGCTCAACAGCCCTGTGGGAGGACCGCTCTTCGCCACCTCCATCCCCAGGCCGAGCACGGTTCCCACGGTGAATGGCTGCGCGGGCTTCACCGCGCTGCCAACCCCGCAGCGCGCCCGTGAGGCCATCGCCACCGCCGCCACGGGCACCGTGGTCATCACGTCCCCCCAGCCCGGCACCGTGGTCTCGCCGGGCGGCACGGTGACGGTGAGCGTCGCCGGGGCGGTGGGCTTCCAGCCAGAGACCGTCCTCATCCTGACCGAGGGCGCGGCCTCCGTCCTCGAGTCGGGGCCGTTCACGACCCAGTTCCGGATTCCGGCGCAGGCGCTCGGCGCGTTGACGCTCGTCGCGTTCGGCATCGACAGCCAGGGTCGGATGGTGCGCTCCGCCAGCCTCCCCCTGACCGTCAGCAGCTCCGCCCAGCTGAGCTCCATCCAGATTCTCAACGGGGATGCCGTCCTGAGAGGCCCCGGCGCGAAGCTGAAGCTGGTGGCGAACGGCCAGTACACGGACGGCGTGGTGAGGGATATCTCCTCGCCCTCGAGAGGCACGCTCTACTCGGTCTCCAACACGAGCATCGCCACCATCACCCCTGACGGCACGCTGACGGGCGTCTCCAAGGGCATGGCCACCGTCATGATCCGCAACGGCACGGTGCTCACCAGCATCACCGTCACGGTGGGGGACGAAAGCTCCGCGTCCTGCATCCCGATCCGGCTGGGCGAGTACAACCTCTTCGTGCTGGAGGACTACCAGCAGGGCAACGAGGTCCAGGGCAAGCTGGCCGCGGGCCGCAACATCTCCCTCCTGAACTTCTCCGTGGGAGAGAAGCTGCCTTCGACCGACACGGCCAACGTCCTGGTCGCGGGCGGGACCCTCTCCCTGTCCAATGGCTATGTCTGGGGGGATGCCCGGTACGGCGGGAAGCTCGCCCAGGAACCCAACGTCTTCTATCCCCGTGGGAACGTGGCCCGGGCGACGCCCATCAACTTCACCAACCAGGGCAGCGCCCTGCGGGCACTCTCCGCTGAACTGGGCGCCCGGCCCGCCAACGGCACCGCCACGCGCGAGTCCTGGGGTGGCGTCATGCTCACCGGCACGGACAAGCAGGTGAATGTCTTCGACGTCAAGGCCTCGTACTTCACCGGCGCCACGCTGCTGTCCATCAACGCGCCCGCCAACAGCCTGGTGGTCATCAACGTCCGGGGCACGTCCGCGACCTTCACCAACTTCGGACACGCCTTCAGCGGCGGCATCGACGAGCACGGCGTCCTCTTCAACTTCCCGGATGCCACCAGCCTCACTGCCTATGACTATGGCTTCTACGGCACGGTTCTTGCCCCGAATGCCAACGTCAACTTCTCCGGCGGGAGCTGGGTGGGTGGAATCTACGCACGCTCACTGAAAGGCAATGCCGTCGGACAGCTCAGCCGGCTGCGGGATACCGACATCTGCGATTGATGGCAGGATTCACGCGTCCGCGAAGAACCGCGACATGGGGGGCCCAAGGTGCTCAAAAATCTGAGGAGCCGCACAGCCACGGGAGGAATGTTGCTCGCCTTCTGGATGGGCTGCGCGGCGGAAGCCCCCGCTGACAAGGTCCCCGGCCTGGGAACGCAGGCCGGGGACGTCACGGACGCATCACAGCCTCTCACCGTCGTCGCCAGGGACGCGGAGCGCGGCGTCCCGACGATGGCGTGGGCACCGCTGGGAGCACCTGCCGCCCGCCCTGGGCAGAAAACGCCTGAAGCCGCCGCGCGGCGGTACCTGGAGCAGCACGCGTCCCTGTACCGGCTGTCCCCCACCGCGCTGCAAGCCGCCTTCGTGCACCGGGTCCACGACACGGGCCGCGGCGGCATCATCGTGGCCTTCCGCCAGCGCGTGGGCGGCATCGACGTGGTCCGCAACGAGCTGAAGGTGTTGATGACGCGCGACCTGTCGCTCGTCGCCATCACCGGCAACCTGCATGACGGCGTGGAGGGTGCACGGGCGACAGCCCGGAGCGCCTTCCGGACGTCCGCAGCCCAGGCGGTGGCCGCCACGCTGGGAGACCTCTACGGCATCACGCTGGAGGACACGGCCGTGGTGGCCCGGGCGGAGGCAACGACGTCGGGCCGCCAGCGGTTCGACCTCGCTTCCGGCCGGGGCGTGAAGCGCGCGGGCGTCTCATTGGTCGTCCCCGCCGAGGTCCGGCAGGTGTACTTCCCCCAGGCGGACCGGCTCGTGCCCGCCTGGTCCGTGGATGTGCTCGCGGAGCGAACCGGGCAGGAAGGCCGGCGCGGCTACGAGTACCTGGTGGATGCCGACCAGGGTGGCACGCTCCAGCGCAGCAATCGCATCTTCCATGACAGCTATTCCTACCGCGTCTGGGCGGACGCGGACGGAACGCCCCAGGACGGTCCCCTGCGGGACTTCACGCCGTATCCCAATGAAATTCCCAACGAGACGTTCGAGTCCCCGCGAAACATCACCGTGGACGGACGCGCCCATGCGGGCGGAGTGGATTCGTGGCTGCCTCCGGGCGCGACCACCACCTCCGGCAACAACGTGTCCGCCTATGCGGACCACTCCGACCCGGATGGCTATACCGAGGGCTCCGACACCTGGGCCTTCGTGAATCCCGCCACCCGGGACTTCCATTACGACTACGAGCCCACGCTGGGCCCCCTGGCCCGGCCGTCGCAGACGCAGGCCGCCATCACCAGCCTCTTCTACACGACCAACTGGCTGCACGATTACTACTACGCGTCTGGCTTCAATGAAGCCAAGGGCAACGCGCAGCGGAACAACCACGGCCGGGGCGGACTGGAGGGCGACGCGCTGCTCGCCGAGGCCCAGAATCAGGGGCCCAACCCACAGGTCCGCAACAACGCGGCCATCTACGTGCCGGATGACGGGCTGCCTCCCCGCATGGAGATGTACCTCTTTGAGATGCCAGAGACCCGGTCGTTCCAGGTCGCGGAGGTGGACTACGCCACGGGCCGGGCCAACTTCGGCCCACGCACCTTCCACCTGGACTCGCTCCGGCTCGTCCTGGCGCAGAGCGGCTCCGCGTCGGTGACCACCGCGTGCCAGGCGCTGACGAATGATGTCTCGGGCGCCATCGTCCTGGCCGACCGGGGCGGCAACTGCTCCTACGAGCTCAAGGCGGTGAATGCCCAGGCCGCGGGAGCGGCCGGCCTCATCGTCCTCAACCACACCGAGGGCGCCCCTCCCCCCAACATGTTCGAGTCGGATCCGCTGCTCGATCCCACCCTTCCGCTGATGTCCGTTTCGTATGAGACGGGGCAGACCTTGAAGGGCCTGCTCGCCAATGGGCCGGTGGCGGGGACGATGAGCATCATGTCAGACCCTGAACGGGACGGGACGATTGACAACACCATCGTGTCGCACGAGTGGGGACACCTGCTCCACCTGCGGCTGGTGGATTGCCACCTGCCCGTGTGCCTCGCGCAGAGCGAGGGCTGGGGGGACTTCATCGCGCTCCACCTGATGGTCCGGGAGAAAGACGCCTTCGCATACAACGGCACGTATGGGATTGGCGGATATGCCGCGCATGTCCTTGGCGACAGCCTCTATTACGGCATCCGCCGGGTCCCCTACTCCCGCGACCCCACGAAGAACGCGCTCCGCCTGCGCCACCTCAGCGACGACGAAACCCTTCCCGTGGAGCCCCCGCTCCGCGACAACGGCGGGTTCAACTCCGAATCGCACAACGCGGGCGAGGTCTGGGCCTCGATGCTCTTCGATGGCTACCTGGCGCTGCTCGACGAGGCCGAGAAGACGGGCTCGTCCTTCGCGGAGGCGAAGCGGCGCATGGCGGACTACGTCGTCGCCGGGATGGTGGCGGCGCCCGTGGACCCCACGCTCACGGAGCAGCGCGACGCGTTGCTCATGGCGGCTGGCAGCCAGGAACCGCGCGACATGGACCTCCTGGCCCAGGCCTTCGCGGGGCGGGGCGCGGGCACCTGCGCCCGTTCCCCTCCACGCAGGTCCCTGAACTTCACGGAGATCCACGAGGCCTATACGGTCCAGGCGGACCTGAGATTCGAGTTCGTGAAGGTGGATGATGCCCGCCGCACGTGCGACGCGGTGCCGGATGGCATCCTCGATGCCGGGGAGGCGGGTTCACTGCACCTCAAGATCACGAACCTGGGGCCCGTCAAATCCGAGGGGACCCCCGTGACCGTCGTCAGCAACCGGCCCGGCGAGGTGATCCTCCCCACGGGCGAGTTGTGGGTCCCCTCGGTGCCGCCCTTCGGTTCCATCTCCATGGCCATCCCCATCGAGTTGGCCGTCGCTCCCACGCGCCCCCGGGACCTGGAGCTGACGCTCACTCCGAGCGGCTCCGGTTTCTGTCAGGCCCCGGTTCCGCTCCGGCACGTCCTCAAGGTGGACCACGACGAGGAGGCTGCCACGACGGACACCTTCGAGAGCCCCTCGACGGCGTGGAGCACGGTGGTGCTGAAGGGGGCCGCGGACCAGGCGTGGCAGCGGGTGCTGGCCCCGGACAGCACGGTGGATGCGGCCAACCATGTCTGGTTCATCGCGGACGGCCCGGACCTCGCGGACACGGCGCTGGTGTCGCCCCGCCTCACGGTGTCGGGCTCCGTGCCCTTCACGGTGACGTTCGACCACCGGCATCGCTTCGCCTTCGACGTGGACTCCTGGACGGGCCAGAAGACCTTCTGGACGGGCGGCGTGATCGAGCTCACCCAGGACGGTGGCCAGACCTGGGAGGACGTGAGCAAGCATGCCGAACCGGGGTACGGGGGGAAGCTCGACTCGACCACGAGCAACCCCCTGGGCGGACAGCAGGCATACGTCGCGCAGAGCAGCCTCTGGCCACGGATGAACCAGGGCACGAAGTTGGATTTCGGCTCGCGGTTCGCCGGGAAGACGGTCCAGCTGCGGTTCCGGTTCGGCTCCCCCTGGTACGTGGAGTCCCATGGCTGGGAGGTGGACAACGTCGTGCTGTCGGGCGTGGTCGGCAAGCCGTTCAAGGCCGTCATCCCCAACGCGGGCACCTGTATGCCGAGCGCCAACGCCGGTGAGGATCAGCTCGTCGAAAGTGGCGCGGCGGTCACGCTCCAGGGCTCGGGACACTCGACCGCGTCGGGGACCGTGATGACGTACACGTGGCGGCAGCTCGATGGTCCGCCCGTGGAGCTGACGGGCGGAGGCACCGCGTCCGCATGGTTCCTGGCGCCCATCGTTTCGAGCGAAACGCCGATGCACTTCGAGCTGACCGTGAGCGTCGGTCCGCTGCTCGTTGACACGGACACGCTGGAGATCCGGGTCAAGCCCGAGGACCCGACGACGGATCCCGACCCGGATCCGGATCCGAACGTGGGGGGCGGGGGCTGCGCCAGTGCCTCCCCTACCTCAGAGCCCTCCACCGCCTGGGTGGGGTGGCTGGTCGGAATGCTCGCGGCCCGGCGCCTTGCGTTGCGCCGGGCCGGGCGTTGAGGCGGTGCGTGGCTCACGCCCTACCCCGCAACTTCAGATCCGCCAGTCACTTCGGCCGTCCAGTCTGGAGGGCTGATGGCTTTCAGTTCCTGGTTGTCACGCAGGTCGTACCGCCCCTTTGCGACGTTGAAGACCTCAAGTGGGTCCACGGTGGCTGCTGCCCACCGCGCCGACTCCTTCCTCTCCAAGGCCACCTCGTAGACGTATTCATCCCGGACGGCGCCGGTCCCCCGCGGCCTTCGCTGTGTGTATGCAGCGACATGGATGGTTTGAAGGGTCGGGCCGGCACAAAACGCGGAGCGTCCAAGCTGAAGTGCGAGCCCGCTCACCAGCGTCAGGTAGTCAGCGTTGCGATCCTGCCGGGTTCGCCGCACCTCCTTGACCGTGCCGTTCGCGAGCGCCCTCGATTTGACTTCGGGAATGACGTCCTCAATCTCCGGAAGGTCGAGCAGGATATAGGCCCGGAGGCTGTCGTCGACACCGACGCGGGCCTGTGTCTCGAAAGGAAAGTCAAGTTCCTCAAGGCAGGTTGAAACAGCCTCTTCAACGGCTTCCACCTCGCCATCCAGGATACGCCGCGCGAATTCGATCCGTTCCCGCTCCTCCAGGGGCCAGTCCAGCAGAGCCTGTTGCTTCGCCGCAAAGGCCCTCTGCGCAGCCTGCCAATGCTTTGGCCAATGTTCCTCGAAGCGCTCGGAGCAGAAGCGCTGAATTTCTAGAGAGCGCTTGAGCCCGAAGGCGATCACGGGTCCCAGGCCCAGCGACAGGCCCAGGACCGCGGCGCCCGACCCCATCGCTTCCTGCAACTGATTGTCCACGCCTTTGAAGATCAGGATGGCCAGGACCCCCAAGAGGATGAAACGCCCGCCGTCGCTCCGATCGCGCAGGACACGCCGTTGGATCTCCTCGCGGAATTGGCGTCGCTCCTGGGCCTCGTCAGGCGCCTGGGGGACGGGCCACGCGAAAGGCCGCTCATTCAAAGAGGCACGGTACTCAGCGTCCGTGGGAAGCGCGGGCATCTGGCGCCAGCAGTTGATGAGGTCCTCATGCTCCCGCGCCTCCTCCATGACCTCCTGCTCCGCCTGGGCCTTGAGCGTTTCACGTTCAGCCCTGCGTTGCCGCGCGGCCAACTCGCGTCCGGAGGGGGCCCGAGAGCCTCGGGGGTTGGAGCTTCGCGAACTCGACGTCCAGGACATCCCTGTTCCTGGGATGCCAACGGTCGTACGAACCCCTTTCGAGGAGAAGTTGACCCGTGCCCCACGCCCTCCCACGCTCACAGAGGAACGTCCCAGGCCCACGTTGAGTCGGACACTTGGCAACAGCTTCACACTTCGGCGAAACCGAAATCCCATGCGCGCTCGCCTCCGGACGCCGATGCCTTGATTTATGGCATCAGTCCACGGGAAGTCACGCACGCCGCTCAGGGGAGGGGCAATACCTCGAAAGGTGTAGTCGCGCCACCTCACTACCTATTGCTCAATCGCCATCTGAAGTCGTACTGCACGGGCATCGCCAGCTCCAACAAGCCCATCAACGATGTGCTGGTAGCGCCGCATGTCCTGCTCACCGAGTAGGCCGGATGTCCGCACACGCTCAAGCCAGTCGACAATGAGCCATGAGCGGCTCGCGATCTCGCCAAAACTCCCATCAAGCAACGCAGCCACCCACGACAACCCGCGAGTGGCCTGTTCATGCATCGGCGCCGTACCTAAAAAGCCTACAAGCGCGTCCACACAACTCGCATTACCGACAGCGAGCGGCAGCCAGCGATCAATTCGCGTGGCGAGTTCGGCGACCACAGGCCAACCGTCAGCGGCCTCGCGCATCGTGGCTTCCAAATTCCTTGCGTTAACACTTGGCCAAGGGCTCGGTATGAGCCGATCGACGCCAATCGCCGTCAAAGGATGATCCCAGCTCCCATCCTCCTCTTGAAGGACTGCATCAAGAACAATATCCATCACCACCGGCCATACCCGCCGAAATGCCTGCCGACGCTGGGGGCTCTCTGTAGCGACTGTGGCAAGTTCCCGAAGTAGCCAATTCAACGCGGAAGGCGCGCTCACAAACTGCTTCACATGACCTATGAGTGGTTTTGGCGGCAGGCAGTCGAGCAGCGCAGATACGATAGCGAGATCATCAAGGGCATCGACGCGGAACCTCTTTTCAATGTGATGAGGCCTAACGCGCTGGTGGGCTTCGAACAGCGCGTCGCGCAACCGCACTGCCTCACCCGCGACACAACATTTCGACATTGCACATGCAGTCGTAGCAACAATAGGCCCCACAAGTCGAGACAGCAGAAGATCCTCGACAGCTACGGCGCTCAGTGCTTTCTCAACGTTCTCACCAAGCACTGCAATCGTTCGCATCCCCCCTTCAAGTGCTCCCATCCGGACGTATCGAGCTCCATCGCGAACGCAAGCAAGCGCCTCTCCATGAATACAGGTGGGCTTATCATTTCCAATCAAGCGACATGGGGCGTGCCATAGAAACGAGAACGCAGTTGCAAGAGTCCGACGAACCTCGTCTAACGGGCTCTTCATCAAGAAACGCATCGCATCTATAACCGCAGAGTGCTGGCCGAAGTCTACCTCTGCATCGGCTATCGAGAGAATGACTGGAAGTCCTCGAGCAGCAATGCGATCCATCCCCATGGGATATACGCTGGCTTCTGAGATGAGCGTGTCGTCGTTGGGCCCATGTATAGCCGAGGTGAGCGTAGTGATCGCCCACTTCAAGTCATCCCTACCAAGCGCAATCTGTTTGGCCGCATGAAACTGAACCGCGGCTGCGGCTACTGCAACCGACGCGCTGCGCGGTTCGGGCGGGCCGGAGCTTGGCGGATTTGCCTGAAAGCTGCGCGCGAGTGCGATGTCTCCAACAAGGGAGTCACTCGGGGACTGTGGCAGGGTCGTGCCATAAATATCCATCATCCGCCATGCAGCATTGCCTCGCTCCTGCTCGGCTCTGGCAACAGCGGTCCTGTTGGCAACCAGGTCAGGCAGCTCGTGCACAAAGGCACTGACTCCTCCGAGACGATCAATGCGGTAATGCGAACCTCGCAACGTGCTCGCCCAGCCTTGAACCGTCAGCAGATAATCGTGAGCCTCCATTGCGGCATCATTCGCACCACCTAGGAAATCTGGGCCTTGACTCGGGACTTCCCCGGTTCCCCCGTCAAGCTGAGAACCCGCTCCTGCGGGCCCGACCATCGTTTCCGCTCGCTCGCTCAGCTTATCAGCGACCTTCGACAACCTGGCCAAGGTCGCCTGATCATCAGCAATGAGTGCACGCGACACCAGATAAGCTGAGAGCTCCTGAGGAAGCCATTGACGGCGCTCCTTTCCAGGAACATCACCATCATCCTTGCCCTGAACATGAAAACCGACCTTGTCGTGTGTAACCCTTTTGAATTCCATCTGCCAGACAAGGGGGTTGGCGAACCATACATCCAGTTCATCTTTGACCAGGTGGACATGGCGAATCAGCAGGCCCACAACAAGACCGAGCATCGCGAGATTGTGACAGTCGGCGAGAAGCAGTTCGACCACCCTGGCAACTGGGATGTTGCTGGCAATCAGCCGATCCGCCAGACGCTCAACCGCAAGCAATGCACTAACACAAGGATAGGGCCCCACTCCCGTACCTCGATACCAAACCCAGACATTCTCATCACCTACAAAATGGCGAACCCCCTGGCTTGGCAAGTCCACCAAAATGCCAGGGAGATTCACTATTGGAATGATCGTCGGATCTTTGGCACCATGCACAACGCGATGGCGCGCCGCATGATCAAGCATCCTGTTGACCAATGATATGCCCTCGCGCGGGTGAGCACACAAGAGACTCCAAAACGGCCCATAGTAGTACGCAGCTAGCGATGCCAACAAGCCATGATTTTGATGACCCCGAATGCCCATGCTGAACATCTCGTGGTATGACCATGGGTCATCATCCGGCTCTCGCCTCTCAATATAATAGGCCTCAGTTAATGAGATCAGGAGAGCAGGATGGTGTACAGCGAGCGACAGCGGTGCGACTGAATTTTCCAGACACGGATACAGCTCGTGTGGGGCGCGTGCGGCCAAGCCTCGGAGTTGTGCTTCAACGCGCGAGTCCAAGTCAGGCCCAAGCAGACCGAGGCAATTAATGAGGTGCTTATCGCGAGAACTCAGGCTGCCAACCAACAACTCGTCTCTAACGCGGGCCCGAAGCGCATTTGGAACATCCTGTTCTCTGCGAGAAGCCAGCCCAGTCAGCCAAGCAGCAAGCACTTGGTTCGAAGACTCAGTGAGCTTCTTAGGCAATCCTCTCACAGCATTCCAGTGCTCACAGAGGAACTCAATAACTGGGGCTACAACCAACTCGTCAGCCAAACCGTCAGGAGAGAAGCGCTGTTGAACAATACGTAGGAGACGGGCTAACTCGACGCCTTTATTGCTAATGAGCACCCCTTCTGCGGCTTTGAGTCCGTGCGCCGAAGCCCCAAGTGTGAGCAGAGCTTCCCATGGAACATCAGCCCAACGCTCCCCGTGCTCTCTGGATAACGCATCGAAGTAGGCTTGGGACGCAGTTCGCGCCCTCTCCGTGTCGCTCCCGGCTTGCAGGAGCATCGCTTGGCAGGCGAGACGCGCCGCTCGGATCGCCCACCTGGGTGCCTTCGCATTTTCAAGCAGACGTTCCTGCGGCGAAGTCACAAGAAGCCGAGTTATTGCAAAGTCACGTATGAGATCATTCGCAAACTCGTCGCCATTCCGCCAAGCAGCAGTCGGCCCCAGTGACAGAAGTAGTCCATCAGAACGGAGCGATGCCAGAGCGAGAGGCTCCATCAGCATGGGTGCCGCTTGGGGGCTGAGGGACCGCCGCGCAAGAGAGACTAGCGCTGCCTCTCTGCCATCAGGCGTTGCGTCGCCTCGCGAGTGGGTTTCCCCCCTTCTGACAAGCCGCCCCCACACTGCCGCGAATACATCCGCTTCAGACAACGCGCCGTTCGGCAGGGCAGCGTAAGCACCACTGCGCAGAAGAGCATCCACCAGCCCAAGTCTACCGAGTAGCCAGCGTGCACGCGGTTCTTTCGCAACACGCTCGAACACCGCGAAATTGCGCACGATCTCGGCAACTTCGCCCTCGGTCAGAGATGGAATGATGACTTCGGCGGGCGACTCTTTAGAAGACGCACCAGCACCAGCAAGGGTCTCCTTGACAACTGTTCGGCCATCGTCCCTGGTGACTGCGACAACACCAAAGCCGTTCCGCACTGCCGCCCTTACAACATGCGTGAGAACCTCTCGCTTCCCCTCAAGCGCTGCTTCAGCACCGTCAACAACAACAGTTCGCGTTGATGCCACTGAAGCTCTACCCAGAACAGTGGAAAGCGATGCTCCGAGTTGCTGGTCGAACTCACTGGGAGTATTCGGAAGATCTCGCAAGCTCAGTGCAACCACACATGCAGACTCTGCGCGAAGCATTTCCACAGATGCAGCGGTGAGAGCCGACTTTCCGACGTCCGGCTCCCCGGTGACAACAATCATCTCCGCATTCCGGCCTGCGTCTCTCAGGCGAGCGGCAAGGTGTTGCTGCTGGCTCGTGCGAGCGAGCGAAAATTCAACAGGTTTTGATGCTGAATTATCAGTCAGAACACTGCGCGTACGGGAGCGCAGATATTCACCATGGGTCTCGAGAACGTCCCAGCCCGGCCCGGAGTTGCTGAGGGCTACGACCTTTTGCAACAAGTCGACTGTACATGCCGCAGCTGCATTCGCCGCCAGCAAATGAAAATCATCACTCTTGAAAGAATCACCAAAGTCGGAGATTCCTCTTACGACTACCCATGGGATCCCGCCGTTTCGGCATGCTTGGCAGAAACCGGCGCCCTCCATCTCCCCAGCTTCCACTTGCCCATGATTTTTCTTTCGGATCTCAGCAAGAGTCTTGCCATCTCGAAATAGCTTGTTGCCCGAAGCGATTGTTGCTGGCTTGAAGCGGAGAGTTTCCGCCACGTGAACGGCAAATTCTTCTTCCTTCCCAGGAGGAGGGGTCGGGCGAATGAAGTTCCCAAGGTTCGCGTCCGGTTGAGGCTGTGCACCTTGAGCCCAATACGCCGTCATTCGTTGGCGGACAGAAAAATCCTGCTCGAAATGTTCAAAGACGCGCGGGCGCGCGACAAATCCATCTACGTCGAGAGCACCGCGCTCATAGGCGTAGACGTTCTCAGCTACAAGTACGTTTCCGATCTTGTTCTGGCCGCGCATACCGGCCGCAATCCCAGCCAGGATGGCAAAGCGAGGCTTGAGTCGTACCAGCAGGTCTGCCGTTACAGCCGCGGCATCTTCTGGGCCAGGGCTTCCGATAGCGGCCAGGCACACGGAATAGGTACGCCCACCTGCAGGTGACTCAACTGAGGCGTTCCAAACGAGAGTCTGATTCTCCAGCTCTCGTGGGCGCCCACTGTCGCACCGCAGTGCCCGCTGGAGAGCTCCGAGTTCTACTGGGATTACCGTGAGAACAAGAACATCACAAAAGTTGCCTAACGCCATCCTCTGATTCTAAGTCCCATCGAGAATTCGCCGCATCCAACATTTTGAGCGAATGCAGGCCCAGCAGCTCGCCGCAGAGCAGCGAGAGAACACCGCACGCATGTGCAGCACAGAAGAAGCGGCGCACACTGTAGGCATTAAGGCCCGATTCGAACACACAATGGTGCCGACGCGGATTGCGTGTGGCCTGCCGAACTCACAGGAGCCGATGCCGGCATCCAGGACCTGATGACGCGAAAGACGTACTACGGCTTGCACCGCTGAGCCGCGCCTCGCGCCTCCCCCTGATTGCGTCAGGGCGAGGCTCGGAGGGCCTGACTCAGCTCTCGACGGAAGCGGAGCCTTCCTGCTCCGGATGCTCCTCACTGCAGACCTGGCCGGACGCCTCGTCCCGCGGGTCCTCGTCGCGGGTGGCTACCGAAGGCGTGGGTTCGGCTTGGAGGCAGTTGCCGATGCAATCTCCTCCCCACCGACCACACGTGATCCACCCGCCCAGATCATGGGTACAGGGCGTGCCGCAGGCAGTCGCGCAGGTACATGCGGTCTCACACGACTCCGCACGAGCTGAGGCGATTGGGGCGAGTGTAAGGACGGCGGAGGTGGCCAGCAGGACCCGCAAAAGCTTGCGCATCTGATTCCTCCCATCGGGGTGAAGCACTCACTTTGCGCCGCTGGCCAACTGAAATGCAAGTCTTTGCCGGCGAGAACCCGGGACGCCTACTGCCGGTCGCTGATCCGCTGCTGCAATAGCCAGTCGTAGAGGGACAGGTCCGCGTAGGCCGTGTCCCAGGTCGCTCCGTTGTGGCCGCCGTTGGGATAGACGGTGACAGGCCGCATCGCGCTCGCGCCCGCGCCGCACTTCGTGTCCAGCCAGACCTTGAGGTTGGTGGAGCGCCCGGGCGTGTCCAGGGCCCCGTGGAAGGCCCAGATGGGCAGCGGCTTCAGCACGCAGACATTCGGGTCGTTCGTCGGAGTGGAGGTCAACGCAATGGGGACGATCGCCGCCAGTTGGGCCGCCTGCGTCATGCCCAGCTCGATGCTGGTGTTGGCACCGCCGCTCAGGCCCGTGAAATAGACGCGGTCCGCGTCCACCCGGTAGTTCTTCTTCGCGTCCTCCAGCAGCGCCATCAACGTGTTGGCGTTGAACCAGCCGTTGCCACTGTTGCTGACAGGCATGCGCTGATTGGGAGAGATGACTTTACTATTTAAACAAGATAATCGGACGCATTGTCCAGGCGCACAACCACGCCACGTGCCAGGGCGCCAGCGCGGTGAATCCGGACGGGCCAATCCGGGCCATTGAAAGGCAGACAACCCCCGTCCAAAGCAGCGCCTGCGCCAGGATGAGCGACCAGCCGGTGTTCTGGAGCCACCTGCGCTTCAAGGCATGGCCGCCCAATGAAACCAGGGCCGGCAACAAGCCGCTCAGGGTGAACAGCGCCCACGGCACCACGCGGTCTCGCGTGAGCTGCTCGGGCGGGCGGTGGCTGGAGTACTGGTTGTGCACCACGCCGTCGTGCAGCAGGAACGCGTAGAAGAGGCCCGACTGGTAGAGCATGGAGGCCGTCGCGACGGCGACCCCGAACCCTCCGAGTCGCGTCCGGCGCCGCGCTTCCCGAGCCAGCACCTCCGGCGGCAACTCCAGCGCGTAGGGATGGCCCAGATCCAACAGGGCGTCCTTCGCCGCCTGCCGCACCGTCACCCCTTCGCGGCCCGCGCGGTCCCCCATCGGGTGGTCCGGCGCCAGCAACTCCAGCAGCAGATCCGCCCGTGCCCGGGGCGTCTCCTCTTCCGTGGGGGCCCGTCGCAGCGCCGCGATGAGCAGGTCGGTGTCCGCCCGGGTCGCGTCGGGTGAGCGCACCACGTCCGTCATCGCTTCGAGGGAAGGCTGCGCGGGACGTGGCTGCGACCGTGACATGGTGTGCGATCCCTCGGCTCGCTGACTCCGGTGCGAGGCCCCGAGGATAGGTGAGTGCCGCCCGGCGGCCCACCCCGGGGGCGCGGTGGTGGAGCTGGCGGCGGGGCTGGAGACGCAGTTCCACCGCGTCGACGACGGCCGCGTGCGCCCCCTACCGCTACCCCCGGGGCGCCTGGCTGCGCTTCCTGCGCCTGGGCTCGAACGTGCCCGGGCCGCGGAACGTCCTGCCCATGATGGCCCACGTCTCGACCGCTCCAGGGAGCTGAGCCGGCCCGCGGTGCGCGCGGTATCCTCGTGGGATGTCTGATCTCTACGCGGTCCGAGTCCTCGGTGTGTCCCGGCATGCCGTCCGCCTGTCGGTGGCGCGCGTTCACCCTGACGCCGGGAAGCCCGCGCCTCACGCCGTGTTCGCATTGATGTTGATCTACGACCCCATCGAGAAGGCGGAGGACGCCGAGTTCAGCAACTACCGACACCTGAAGGACGCGGCGCTCGTGCGGGAGGTGGGGGGGCGCAAGGTCTTCACCAGCGAGTGGATGAACGCGAACGCGCGGGCCTTCGTGTCGAAGGTGACGCGGTCCGGCCCCTTCCTGGACATCCAGCTGACGCACCCGGCGTGGGGGGAGCACCTGCGCCCGCGGATGGCCTGGCGGACGACCGCCCACGACGTCGGCCCGGGCCTGCCCGCCGAACCTCGGGTGCCCGCGATGGAGCAGGCGACCGTCCCGCGCTCACCGGGTGAACGGACTCCGAAGGCCGTGGGCGCAGGAGCGAAGAAGGCAGCGAAGGCGAAAAGCCCGGCGAAGAAGGCCGCGAAGGTGAAGAAGACCGCCGTGAAGAAGACCGTGGCGAAGAAGGCCGCGAGGGCGAAGCGAGGCGGCTGAGGGCCCCGGCGGCGTCTGGCCCCGGGCAAGCACCTCCGGTAGGAGCAGCCGGGCATCGCGGCGCGCACGGGCCGGTGACATTCAGTCCCGTGACTGCTTCAGGCATGCGGAACCCGGGGCCTCATCCCGTATGCTCCGCGCCCCATGTCCCCGTCCCTGAACGCCCGAAGCGCGCTCGCCGCGGCCTCGCTCCTGCTGACGCCCCCGGCGCTGGCACAGGCACCGCAGGCCGGCGCGCCGCCCGCGGAAGCGGCCCCGCCCGCGCAGGCCCAGCCCGTCATCACCAAGCCTCCGGAGCTGCTGCAGCAGGTGGAGGCCACCTACCCTCCCGAAGCGCTCGCGGAGGGGGGCACCGCCTCCGTGCGCCTCATCATCACCATCGCCGCGGATGGCTCCGTGTCGGAGGTGTTGCCCACGGAGCCCGCGGGCCATGGCTTCGACGAGGCGGCCATCGCGGCGGTGCGCCAGTTCCGCTTCTCACCCGCGGAGGTGGACGGTGTGCCCGCGCCGGTGCAGGTGGAATACATCTACCACTTCACCCTCAACGCCCCTCCGGAGGAGGCCCCCGGACCGGACCAGGCCCCGGTGGCGCGGAAGGCCACGATCAAGGGCCAGCTGATTTCGCGCGGCAGCCGCTCGCGCGTGGCCGGCGCCACGGTGCGCTGCGGTGACGACCCGGAGGCGCCCGAGGCCCTCTCCGACGCGGACGGCCGCTTCAGCCTCGACGTGCCCCCTGGTGAGTGCGCGGTGCGCGTGGTGGCGTCCGGCTACCAGCTCTACCAGACGAAGGAGCAGCTCCAGGAGGACGAGACGACGGAGGTGAACTTCTTCCTCGCCCCCACCGGCGGCGCGCTGGAGACCGTCGTGCGCTCCGACCGGCCGAAGAAGGAGGTCGTGCGCCGGACCATCACGCGCCAGGAGGCGCAGCGGACGCCGGGCACCTTCGGCGACCCCATCCGCGTCATCCAGACCCTGCCGGGCGTGGCGCGTGCGCCCTTCATCTCCGGCCAGCTGCTGGTGCGCGGCTCCAACCCCGGCCAGACGGCGACGATGATGGACGGGGTCGGCATCCCCCTCCTCTTCCACCTGCTCGGCGGGCCCTCGGTGGTGAACGCGGAGTTCATCGACCAGCTCGACTTCTTCCCGGGCGGCTACGGCAGCCAGTACGGCCGCGCGGTGGGCGGCATCGTGGAGGTCGGCACGCGCAAGGGCGCCGCCGACACGTTCCATGGCTCGGTGAAGGTGGACCTGCTGGACGCGGGCTTCTTCCTGGAAGCCCCCGTGACGGACGGCATCAGCGTGGCCGCCGCCGCGCGCCGCTCGTACATCGACACCATCCTCCCCGCCGTCCTCCCCAAGAGCGAGGGCAGCACCCTGTCCGTGGTCCCCAAATACTGGGACTACCAGCTGCGCGTGGACTTCGGCGCGAAGCGGGACGCCCGTTCCGAAGAGGAGGCCCAGGCCCTGGCGGGCAGCGCGCGCAGCACCGGCTACGTCATGGCCTTCGGCAGTGACGACCAGCTCCGCCTGGTGACCGGCGGTCCGGAGACGGAGCGCGACCTGACGGTCGACACGCACACCCTCTTCCACCGCATCAAGGGTGACTGGACGTACCGCAAAGGCGCGCTCACGTCCGTCTTCACGCCGTACGTGGGCTACGACGGCACCAGCTTCAAGTTCGGCGCCGCGAAGCAGGATGGCGTGGGCTACACGGTGGGCGCGCGCGAGGTGCTGGGCCTGGAGCTGTCCTCCAGCCTCACCGTGCGCACCGGCCTGGACCTCGTCTACGAGCACCAGTCCTTCGACGTGGAGTTCCCCGCCCCGGAGAACTTCGAGTACGTGGCCTTCCCCGGCGCCGAGTCCGTGGGCGAGCTGCTGGTGGAGAAGATTGGCCTGGGCTCCTTCGACGGCGCGCTCTTCGTGGAGGCGGACCTGAAGGTGGGGAAGTTCACCTTCACCCCCGGCGTGCGCGGCAACTTCCAGCGCGCGGGCGACGCGCGGAACGTGGCGTTGGATCCCCGGCTGTGGGTCAGCTTCGCGGCCACCGAGCGCACCCAGCTCAAGGGCTCGCTCGGCCTCTACAGCCAGCCGGCGGAGACGTTCCGCTTCATCTCCCTGCCGTACGGCAACCCGGACCTGGCCTACCAGCGCGCGTTCCAGAGCAGCCTGGGCGTGGATCACCGGCTGACCGACGTGCTCAACGTGGACGTCACGGGCTTCTTCAACCGCCGCTTCGACAACATCGCGGCGCCCGGCGACATCCTCTCGCTCCCGGGTGGAGGCGTGGTCCAGCTGCCGTACTCCAACCAGGGCATCGGCCGCGCCCTGGGCCTGGAGGTGATGGTGAAGAAGCAGCGCGCGTCCGCGACGGACAAGTGGTCCGGATGGCTGTCGTACACCTTCAGCCAGTCACTCGACGGGCGCACGGGCCGCGCCCCCGAAGGGAATGGTGGAGACTTCGGCGGGGGCTTCGGTGGCAGCGGCGACGAGACGTATGGCCTCAGCCCCTTTGACCAGACGCACATCCTCACGCTGGTGAGCACCTACGTGCTGGGCAACGGCTGGGAGCTGGGCGGGCGCTTCCGCTACACCACCGGCCGCCCGACGACGCCGCTCAACCACACGTTCGACCAGTACCAGGTGGACAGAAACCGCTTCAACGGCACGTACGGCCCCTACGCCTCGGCGCGTACGTCCGGGTTCCACCAGCTCGACATGCGGCTGGACAAGAGCTGGCAATTCCAGAGCTGGACGCTGGGGGTCTACCTGGACGTGCAGAACCTCTACAACGCGGAGAACGTCGAGTTCACCTTCAACGACTACCGGCAGCGCCGGGAGTACGAGGTACCCGGCATCCCCATCCTCCCCGTGGTGGGCGTGAAAGGAAGCTTCTGACATGAAAGCCCTGCTCAACACCGGAAGCCTGCTGCTGCTGGCGCTGGCCGCCCTCGCGTGCGTCGAACCCGAGGACAAGCCGTCGAGCGTGCACGACCTCCGCGTGCTCGGCGTGTCCACGGAACGGCCCGAGCTTATCGCCTCCACCTGCGAACAGACGCCGGAGGCCTTCGACGAGTTGGCGGAGGAGGTGACGTACCGCGCGCTGGTGGTGGACCCCGTCGGCGCGGGACGCCCCATCCAGTACCAGCTGTGGGCCTGCGCGGATCAGGACGACCGCACGTGCGCGACGGAGGCGGACCGCGCCCTGCTCGCGGAGGGCACCACGACCGCGGGCGAGCTGACGCTCCCCATCCGTCCCGGCGCGGCCCGCGTCTCTCAGGACAAACTCCTGCTGGAGCGCGTGCTGGCGGAGGACGCCTACAAGGGGCTGGGAGGCATCCGCATGCCGCTCGTCCTGAGGGTGTCGGCGGGCGACGAGGAGATCTACGCGCAGAAGCTGATGGTCTTCTGGTGCCCGGTGGTGGAGGGCATGAAGGCCAACGAGCAGCCCGTGCTTCCGGGCCTGCGGGTGGACGACGTGGCCTGGCCGGAAGGTGAGCCGCTGGAGCTGAGCGGCCCCGGGCCCTTCGTGATGACGTCCGAGGACGTGTCGGACCGCGAGGAGAACTACATCGTCCCGGGCCTGCGCCTGCAGGCCGTGAACCTCAAGGAGGCGTGGGAGATCGCCTGGTACACCACGCTGGGCGAGTTCAACCTGTCGGAGACGGGCGGCGCGGACTTCGGTGGCCAGCAGGGACGCCACCGCGTGGAGTGGGAGCCGGCGGAAGGCGCGGCGGCCCAGGAGGTGACGTTCTGGGCCGTGGTGCGGGACGGGCGCGGCGGCAGCTCATGGGTGGTGCGCCGGGCTCGCTGGAGCCCCTGAGCACCGCCGTCCCTCCCGGGAACCGAGCTCAGCGCGGCGCGGCGCTGGCGATGAGGTCGTTGATCAGCTGAGGACTCTTGATGAGTTCTCACTGGGAGCGCACACGAGCCCCCGAGGCCAGGCGTTGCCAGCGAAGCAACATCCACGCGGGCTTCGTAGCCTCTCGGGCCACGTGAGAGGTGGACGCCAGGGTGTGATTCCGCGCGGTTGAACGCGGCCATTTCCTTGCAGCGCTCCCGGGCACTCCCACGGAGGTCCACGCATGAGACGCAACGGACTCATTGCTTCGTTCCGCCTTCCCCATCTCCGCCCCGCACTGGGCACACTGGTTCTCGCGGCGTCGCTGTGCACGGCGACCGCCGAAGCCGCGGCCCTCCGGGTCATGCCCCTGGGGCTTGGCTCCGGCACCGTCACGGGCACGGGCATCAACTGCACCAACATCGTCGGCAGCGACTGCGATGAAACCTATAGCGCCAGCGCGTCCGTGACCCTCACCGCCACGCCGTCAGCGGGTTCTTCATTCCAGGGCTGGAACGTCGACCTGGACGCGGACCTGTCGTCCACGCCGGACTGCACGGGGACGACGCCCAGCTGCACCCTGACCATGGGCGTGGCGCGGTCCGTGAAGCCTGTCTTCCGGCTCGCGGCGGGCACCGTCAATCCCATCCCCGTCGTCAACACGAGCGCCATCACGCCCGAGGAGATCGAGGCGTATCTCAACAATCCCGCCAACGCGGCCACGAACACCGTGGCCCGCTTCATCAGCGCGCTGCCGGCTGAGTACAGGGCCAGCCCCATCCTGATGGCGCGCTCAGAGAGCCTCCAGACGGGCACCGCGGAGCACCCGCGCCTGCTGCTCTCCAGCCAGACCGCCCGGTCCGTCTTCTCCATCGGGCCCGCGCCGCATGCGTCCTATCCAGGCTCGCATCCGGACGTCATCGAATACATGCAGTGGGACGAGGCGACGAAGAACTTCCGCTTCCACGAAATCATCCTCACGACCATCCCCCAGATGGGCTCCATCCCTCCGCGCTCGCGCCACATCGAGAAGGATGATGGGAAGTGCGCGGCCTGCCATTCGACGCGGAACGTGCTGAACCTCACGGGCATCCCCGGCACGACTGGCTTCCCGGTGGGCGTCATCAAGACGAAGAACAAGCCCAACTGGGACCCCTACGACAGCTGGGGCGGGATGCTCCCCTTCAACCGGGATCGCCTCTACCAGGGCTCGGTGGACACCGCCGCGTTCCGCAAGCTCTTCAACCCCTGGACGTGGCGGACGCAGCCCGAGGTCCGCCGGCTCATCGAACAGCTCCGGCTGCAACCGCCCGGACGGCTGCCGGCGGGGAGCCCCCACCTCATCACGCGCTACCGGGGCGGCCCCAACGACGGGACGCCGCGCTTCAGCTTCGACCTGACGCCCCCGGTGACGACGGAGCCCGTTCCTTCGGGGACCGCCACCATCGCGACGGCGTATGCCTTCAACGCCCAGCCTGGCTCGGGCGCGCTCACCTCCGTCACCCGGGGCGGCCCGTCCGTCACGCTGTTCCATGACTCGCTCATCTCCGGGGACGAGGGGCGCGGCGTCCAGCTGTTCGACCTGCTGGGCGGCTTCGATGGCAGCCTCAATCAGCGGCGCATCGCGGACGAGCTCGCCAGCCACCGCTGGGCGACTGGCAGCGTGTTCGTCGATCCGCGTCCGGTGGCCCTGGCCATCACCAAGGGCTGCCTCACCATCAACAGCTCGCTGAATACGGTTCAGAGCAGCCCCTCGGGTCTGGCGGTGAACCTGCCCTTCTTCACGTCGCGCAACGGCATGGGCATCAACGCCCTGCGCGACGACACCCTGGCGCGCACGCAGAGCATCCCGCGCCGCAAGGCCGACATCGAGAAGCTCAACCTGAGCCGCGCGGGCGACCCCTATCTGATGACCGGGACGACGGTGAACGGCCTCATTCCGCAGTACGGCGCCGCGACCAGCGCGTCGACGGACGTGTCGCTGACCCGGCTGAGGCAGGAGGTGTTCCGCCGGCCCATCGACAACCCGGCCCCGGACTCGACGGTCATGGGCGGCATCCTCGTGGACCGGGAGAACTACAGCCCCAACACGAACCTGATGGCCCTGTACCGGTACTTCCTGGAGCCGCTCGGCGTGTCGGTGGACAAGTGGTCCCTGGGCGTGCGCGGACGCTCGCGCGCCTATGGCTTCGCCGACGTGTTCAGCACGTACACCGGCGCGCTCCAGACGGGGCTGGAGGCCAACCTGATGGCGGACCCCATCCCCGGTCTGGCGGCGCCCTTCTCCTGCGCCAGCCTGATTCCAGCGGTGAACACGACGCTGGCCTCGCTGCCGCCCGTGGGCGACTACCCGACGTACACGGACGTGCAGCGCATCTTCAACAAGGCCTGCATCGAGTGCCACGGCGGCCTGGACTACCCGCCGTACAAGAACTTCGGCACCTACCTGAACCTGGCCGAGGACCAGAGCGCCCCCGGCGTGAATCCGCTCACGGCGTCGTATGCCATTGCCGCGCCCATGGCCACCAGCCAGACGGGGCCGTTGTTCGACCGCATCACCCGCACGTCCGAGGACTGCCCGAACGGGATGATGCCGTGTGGCGGACCGCCGCTGAGCCAGACGGACGTCGAAACCATCAGGCGGTGGATCATCGGCGGCAATCCCTCCCTCTGGGGCGACCCGCACCTGACGACGATGGACGGCGTGCGCTACGACTTCCAGGGCGCCGGTGAGTACGTGCTCCTGCGCGACCCGGGGCTGGAGCTCCAGGCGCGCCACACGCCCGTGCAGACCGAGCAGCCCGTGGGGCCGGATCCGCACACCGGCCTGACGGCCTGCGCGAGCATCACGACGGCGGTGGCGGTGCGCGTCGGCCCGCATCGCGTCAGCTACCAGATGAACGCGGAGAAGCCGGAGCTGCTGGTGCTGCGCGTCGACGGCAAGCCGGTGTCTCTGGACAAGGAGCTGCTGCTCCCCGCCGGAGGACGCATCACGTCCACTGGGACGACCGGCGGCATCCGCATTGAATCCGCGGGCGGCACGCGCATCACCGTCACCACGGATTGGTGGGCGCACTACGGCCTCTGGTACATGAACATCGACGTGCGGCAGGCGCGCGCCAGGGAGGGCCTGCTGGGCCCCATCGCCCCGGGCAACTGGCTGCCCGTGCTGCCGGACGGCTCACAGCTGGGGGCGCGTCCCTCGGACCTGGGGGACCGCTACGTCGGCCTGTACGAGAAGTTCGGCGAGTCCTGGCGGGTGACGAAGGACACGTCCCTCTTCGACTATGCCTCCGGCTACTCCCCCGAGTCGTACACGCTGCGCGAATGGCCCGGGTACAAGGCGGACAGCTGCCGCATCGAGAAGGCGCCGCCCGGCATCCCGGTGGTGGAGCCGCTGAAGGCCATTCCGCTGGAGCAGGCGGAGGCGCTGTGCAAGGGCGTCTCGAAGGAGCGTCTGCGCGACTGCGCGCAGGACGTGGCCGCGACCGGCGATCCGGTCTTCGCCAAGACGTTCGTCACGACGGAGAAGCTGGGCCGCAACCTCGCACCAGAGACGCTGGAGCTGGTGACTCCGAAGGAGAACGCCATCACCTCGTCGAGCGTGACCTTCGAGTGGAAGGACGCGTACGACAAGGACGGGGACGCCGTCGTCTACCGGCACTGCGTCTGGAGTGTGAACACCCGCTTCACCTACGCGGCCTGCACGAAGGGCGTGCCCGAGCAGTCCAGGACGGTGAAGCTGGAGGGCGGCCGGGACTACTTCTGGAAGGTCCTCGCCGAGGACGGCCGGGGTGGCACCACGGAGAGCCGCACCTGGCGCGTGACGGTGAAGTAGCCACACGTCGCGGCTGAAGAACGAAGGCCCCGGATTGCCTGTGAGCATCCGGGGCCTTGTCGTGTGACGCCGCTGTTTGCCCAGGCAACACAAGGCGCCTCCTGGCAAGGTCCCTTGCCATGCCCAAGAAGCCCGACACCGCCGCGCTGATGAAGAAGGCGGACGCGTTGCTGGATGAGATGCCGCCCCAGTTGGACCCGGCCATCCTGCTCCTGCGCGAAATCGTGGAGGCTGAGCCGGAGCACCTGCTGGCGCTGCACTCGCTCAACTGGGCCCTGGATCCGACTCGTCGCGTGGAGCCCCACCGCTGGGAGCGCGAGGTGAAGGCCGAGCACTGGCGCGTTCGCGACCGCGTCCTTGAGTTGACCCGAGGGACGAAGCCCGGCGGAAAGCTGTCGACCGGGCAGAAGGCGCGCGCGCTGGCGCTGAGCCAGTGGGCCGACGACGTGTTGCGCCGCAAGCCGACGGACGCGCAGATGCAGCAGGCGGAGGCCGCGCTGGTGGAGGCCGAAGGCCTGCGTGACCTCACGGACCACGCCCGCGCTCGGCGGGGGCTGGAAGCGTGGCACGCGCTGCGGCGGGGCCCTCCGGAGCCGGGCTACCGGAAGCTGCTCGCCCTGGTGGAGGCGGCTCCCGTCCCGCGCGCCCACGACGACGAGGGCAACGAGGATCCGTTCGCCTTCCAGGGCCTGGAAGGTGCCTTCTCCGACGAAGGCTTCCACGCATGGCTCCGGAAGCAGAGGCCCGCGGCGCGTCCCCCAGCAAAGAAGGCCAAGGCCCTGGACAACGGACTCCTGCAGGCGGCGGGGCTCGACGCGGCCCCCTTCTTCGGCCCTGGCTTCGAAGGGGAATGGCGCACGGGCCGGGTGCTGGCCCTGATTGCGCTGGGGGCCGACCTGGAGGCCCGGGACAAGACCCAGGGCGGCGTTCTCCACCTGGCCGCGCGGGTGGAGGACGCATCGCTGGTGAAGGAGCTCCTGCGGCTGGGGGCTCCCGCCGACACGACCGATTCAGCGAAGGCCACGCCCCTCCACGCGGCGGCGGAACACGGCTGCACGGCCTGCATCGCCCTGCTGGCGAAGGGCGGCGTTCCCGTGGACGCGCTCGACAACGCGGGGCGCACGGCACTCTTCAACGCGCGGCGGGCGGACGTGGCGCAAGCGCTCATCGACGCGGGCGCCAACCCCAACGCGGGCAAGGGCTGGACGCCGCTGCACCAGCACGCGCGCGTCAAGGAGCGGGGGCCCGTCATCGAGGTCCTGCTCCAGGCCGGGGCGGATGTGAATGGCAAGAACTCGGCGGGACAGACGCCCGTGCAGGAGGCGCTGGAGCACGGCAACGCGCACCTCGCCCAGCTCATGGGTGCCAGGGCGCCCTCGGGGAAGAAGGGCGCGCTGGACGTGCAGCCGATGCTGGACGCGCTGGCCCGCGAGCGGAAGGCGTTGCTCAAGGCCTGGTACTACGAGGACAAGGATGTGGACTCCGTCGAGCAGGTCCTGAGTCGGCTCGCGCTGGAAGGCGCCACGTCGTGGGACGCGCTCGCGGCGGCGGTGCAAGGCCTGCCTCCCTGGACGGCCATGGCCCTGGTGGTGCTCGCCCGGGAAGTGCTCCCTGCCGAAGCGAAGGCGCCCTCCCCCTCCAAGCTCCCACGCTTCGTTCGAGGGGACCTGGTGGTGAAGGGGGACGTGCATGTGAACGGTCCCTTGCTGGTGACAGGGAACCTCACGGTGGAGGGCGTGCTGAGCAACGCAGGGCCTGAAGGCCTGCTCGTGGTGGGCGGCTCGCTGCGCGCCAGCGGCGTGGACACGGATGGGGAGCTGGTCGTGGGCCAGGACCTGGAGGCGCAGGTCGTCTGGGGGCACGGCAACGACGCGACGCTCCGGGTCGGCGGCGTGCTGAAGGCCGAGGCGGTCATCGCGGATGACCACGACGTGCAGGCCCAGGTGAAGGCAAGGCATCACTTCGCCGCGGGGGACTTCGACGCCACGGACGCATCACTCAAGAAGCTCTTCGTGCCAAAGGCTTTCGACCGAGCGCGACTGGACCGCGAAAGGCTCTTCAACGTCCTGCGCAAGGCGGGAAGTGCGCTCCGGAGCCCGGACTGACAGGTGAGCCCGCGGACCAACATCCCGCAGTCGGGCTGTTCCGCGGGTCAGTACTCCCGCCCACCACCGGGACCCACCTTGGGCCCGTTCGGAAAAACCACTCAAGGGGGCGGTGGATGAAACAGATGAAAGCGGCGCTGTTGTTCCTGTCGCTGGGCGCGGGCATGGCCTGCACCAGCACCTACGACCCGTACTACTACGACGACGCCTACTACGATCCGTACTACGGAGCGTATGACGCGGCCTGGTCCTATGCATGGGTCGACCCTGTCTACAGCTATTGGTACTACGCCATCGGCAAGGTGCAGGCCATGGCTGTCGACCCGGCCACGGCGGCCACCCAGCTCGCGGCGAATGCCTCCACCGCCTTCACTCCCTCCGGCTGCGCCACCGCGACCGCGACGGGCGCGACGGTGAACTACACGTTCAACAACTGCCAGGCGGCGATCTCGCTCACGCAGATCTCCGGCAGCGTGGAGGTGGTGCTCGCCGACAACCAGGGGCAGCTCGCCGCCACGGCCAACTCCACCGACCTCACCATCAATGGGGAGCCGTACAACCTCTCGCTGCAGATCGCCGGGTCCCCGCCGCAAGGCGACCAGCGCAAGGTGACCGTCACCTCCAACAGCTTCTCGCCGAATCGCTTCGATTCGCGAACGTCCACGAGCACGGTCACCTGGGTGGCGGGCAGCGGGTGCATCACCGTGGACAGTACGTCGCAGGCCACGAAGGGCGGCCTCAGCTCGACGACGACCGTGTCCGGCTACCAGCGCTGCGACCACCAGTGCCCCACGGCGGGGATGGTGCAGGTGGATACGAGCGAAGGGACGTTCACCGCGACGTTCGACGGCTCCAACACCGTCAAGGTCGTCGCGCCGAACGATGACGTCAAGACGTACGACCTGGACTGTTGAGCACGGGGCGGGGCAGCTGGCCCGCGCATTGCTGAAGGGCAGACCCGAGGGCTCCCATGACGGCGCTCCGGGTCCACGCCCTTCCCGGAGCCGTTGCACCGTGGCCATTCCGACACGGTGCGCGGCTGTGGCGCCACACGCCACCATGTCCCGACCGCACTCCCCCTTCGCATCCATCCCGAGCCGTCACGGACTGCTGCCCGCGATCCTGTGCAGCATCCTCGCGGTGGACCTGCTGGCCCTGCGGCTCGACTGGAGCGAGCGCGCCAGCTTCGCCTTCCTGTCGTGGAACCTGTTCCTGGCCTGGGCGCCGTACACCCTGGCCCTCATCGCACGGGGGCTGATGGTGCGAGGCCTGGGCCGTCCGTGGCTCCTGGCCCCGCTGGCGCTTGGCTGGCTCGCGCTGTTTCCCAACGCGCCCTACCTCGTCACCGACTTCATCCACCTGCGTCAGCGGCCCGTGGTCCCGCTCTGGTTCGACGCCGCGCTCCTGGCCCTGTTCGCCGCCACCGGGTGGCTGCTGGGCCTGCTGTCCCTGGACATCTGGAAGCGGTGGCTGGAAGAGCGCTGGGGCCGCACGGCGGCATGGGCCTTCGTCGCCATCACCTCCGGCCTGTGTGGCTATGGCATCTATCTGGGCCGCGTGGAGCGCTGGAACAGCTGGGACGTGCTCTCGGAGCCGGGCCGCCTCTTGCGCGCCATGGCCTCACACGTGAGGGATCCCCTGGCCCATCCCGCCCTGCCCTCGCTCACCCTCCTCTTCGCCCTGCTCCTGCCGCTGTCCTACGCCGGCTATGAGGCGCTCGTCGCCCGACTGTGCCGCCAGCGCGCTACACCTCCCGGCGCCGGAGTGAGGTGGACATGGCGCCGCCAGGCCCGTCGGGAGGATGCACCGTGACAGTCGAGCGCGACCTCAACGAAGCGCTGCGCGCCTCCCGGGTGGAGCTGGATTCGGAGGCGGGCTTCGAGGAGTTGCTGGAGCTCGTGGAGCTCACGACCGGGGCCAAGGTGATTCGCACGGAGGAGTCCCTGCAATTCCTCACGTTGGATCAGCCGGGGCCGGAGGTGATCCACAGCGGGACCCTTGGCGAGCGCGGGCTGGCGGCCTGGGAGGCACCGCGACGGGATGCGCGGGGCCTCACGTTCTACGCCAACCTGAAGCGGCCGGACGGCGCGGACTTCGTGCGCATGCTGGTGGCTCCGGCCACGCGGACGATCTCCGTCGAGGTGATCGACGACGGATGGTTCGAGATCGCCGCGTATCTGGGTTGAGGGGGCTACCGGAACCACCCGAGCCCGGCCACCGCGTCACCGTCGTGCTCGTAGTACTCGACGACGACGGTGTGCTCACCGGCGCGCATCCAGCGCGCCTGCATGTAGTTGGTGGAAGATTGGTCCTTCCAGCCATTGATGATGCGGCTGCCATCCACGAAGACCCGGATGCCGTCATCCGCCTGGGCCAGGAAGAAGTACAGGCCCGTCGCGAAGTAGAACCGCCCCGTCCAGCGCACGGAGAAGTCATCCGGGCCCACGCCCTCCACGGGGCTGCCCGCCCACCAGTAGTTCGAGAGCGGTGCCCCCTCGCAGCGCACGATCCCCGGGACGCCCGCCAGCTCCCGGTTGGCGAAGTACTCCGCGCGGTACTGCCCGGCCGGGCACTCCGCGGGAGCGACGGATTCGAAGGAGGCCGTGACGCTCACGTCCTCCGTGCCCACCAGGAGGGTGTGCTCCGCGGCCCCGCCGTTGGACCAGCCGACGAAGCCCTGGTTGCCCTGGGGCGACGGCGCGAAGAGCGCGTGCGAGGAGCCCGCGACCACGGAGCGCACCAGCGGTGACGGGCTGGCAGTCCCGTCGAACACCACCTCCAGCCCGGGAGGCGACGTCTCCAGCGTCACCTGCACCTTCAGGGGCAACAGCGTCACCATCCGGCTGCCCGTCAGCCCCGCGGAGTCCGTCGCGGTCAGCGTCAGTTGGAAGCGCACGTCGTCGCCATGGTCCGGGATGGTGAAGGTCCCGCCAGGCCCCTGGCCTTCTTCATAGGGATGGGAATGGCACGCGCCCGGCGTGCAGTGCACCAGCGTGAGGGTCCACGCCATCCGGTCACCCGGGATGGCGCCGTCCTCCGCGTCGCTCGCCGAGCCCGCGAACGTCACCACGTCCCCCACCTTGAAGCGGAACGTCTCCGACGGCGCGTGGATGGACACCACCGGCGCCAGGTTCCCCACGGAGATGCGCACGGAGGCCGTGTGGCTGCCGCCATGTCCGTCGCTGACGGTCAGCCGGGCCACATGGAGGCCGGCCATCTCGTACAGGTGCTCCGGGTTCGCCACGCCTGACACGGAGTTGCCGTCACCGAAGTCCCACACGTACTGGAGCGTGTCGCCGTCCATGTCGCGGGAGCCGGCGCTGGAGAAGTACACCCGCAGGGGCGGCCCGCCTTCGCGCGGCGTCGCCGAGGCCACCGCGACCGGCGGCGTGTTGTTGGCCGGGTAGCGGATGCGGCGCAGCTCCCCCGCGAGGATGTCCACGAAGTGAAGCTGGGAGCCCGGCCCGCTGCTCAGGTCGACGACGCCGCCCGCCTCGGTGGCGAAGGGCGCCACGCTGTCCGGCACGAGCTGATCATTGGCATCCACCCGCAGCATCCGGATCCATTGCTGGGTGTAGTCCGCGAAGAAGTAGGCACCCCGCCACTGCGCCGGGAACGCCGGGTCCTGGATGAAGGCGCCGCCCGTGGATGTCTGGCCCTCGGCATGCGTCCAGGAATACAGCGGCGGCCGCACCGCGTCCGGCCCCTTGGCATACAGCGCCTGGCACACGGGCTTGGGCTCATAGCCGCGCTGGCGCCCCGGCCCCTCGTAGCAGGGCCAGCCGAAGTTCGCGCCGGGCGTCGCGACGTTGATCTCCTCGTGGTCGCCCCAGCCGACGTCTCCCACGTAGGGCGTGGCGGTGCCGGGCCGCAGGTTGAAGCGGTAGGGATTGCGCAGCCCCAGCGCCCACACCTTCGAACGGTTGTCCTGGCCATTCCCACTCCAGAACGGATTCGACGGCACACCCGCGCCGGTGCGCGAGACGCGCAGGACCTTGCCCGCCAGCGAGTCCAGGTCCTGCGCCCGCAGCGCGTCGTCATCCACCGCGTCAAAGCGGGCCCCGTCCCCCAGCGACACGAAGAGGGTGCCATCCGGCGCGAACCGGACGTTGCCCACGGAGTGCGACGCGCTGTCCGAGGGGATGCAGTCCGAGCCGGGAGGAAGGTCCTTGCAGGAGCCGGCCACCGCGGTGCCCAGCAGCACCGACTCGCTGTCAGGCGAGGCCGTGTCCCCTACCGCCGTGTACCGCGCCAGGCGCCCCGTCTTGGGCCCGTCGTCGTCCGTGGCGTCGTCGTCGTAGGTATAGAGCAGGTAGACGTAGCCGTTCTGCGCGAAGGCGGGGTCCACCGCGAGCCCCAGCAGGCCCCGGTCATGGTGGTTGTTCACCCGCGCGCTGACGTCGAGGAAGGGCGTGGCCACCAGGGCGCCGTCCTTGACCAGCCGGACCACCCCCGCCTTCTCCGCGACGAGGATGCGCCCATCCGGCAGGTGCGCGAACGTCGTGGGGTAGTGCAGGCCTCCCACCACGAGTTCGGACGAGAAGCCTCCCGGCAGCGCCCGCGCGGCGGGCCCTGGAGCCCTGGCCCCCGCCAGCAACACCCAGCCCAGCCCGAGGCAAAGACAGACGGCGAATGGATCCGGCCAGCGGCGCGGCAAGGACATGGGCCCCCTCCAACGGGTGCGAAAAGAGTGGGCGCAAGCTGGTGCCTCCACTCCTTCCCGCCATCCGTCCCGGGGCCATGGACCGCTGTCACCTTACGCTCGCCACCCCAGCCGAAGAGGGCCGAGCGCTCGCGGCCTCCCACGTCAGCGACGGGAGGTGCGCCCCCAGCGGAGCGTCAGTCCGGCATGACCCGTCGGCTGACGGCGGCCGTCCCTCACGTCGAACGGGAGCTCGATGCCGCCCTCCGCTCGCAGCTCGAGCGAGGGATTCAGCCGGTACGCCACGCCCAGCGAACCACCCGGCGCGACCATCAGGTGCGAGCCGCCGAGCTTGCCCTGGAAGACGGTGAGCGGGCCCGCGAAGGCCCCCATCAGTGAAGCGCCCCCGGTCAGGGTCCACCTGGCATTGAGCCGATAGTCGACCAGCGTCTGGCCTCCCAGACGGAAGTTGACGGGCTCCGTGCCGTTGTTGGTGACGGGCACGTACCAGACGCCCGCGCTCGGGGCGACCGACACGGTCCAGGGTGAGCGCTCCATGAGCCGATGCCGGGTCCCGAGCTCCAGGCCCAGCAGGGTGAGGCGTCCGCCCCAATCCCAGTTCTCGCCAGCGCCCTTGCGGAACGTGAGCTCGGGGTTGGGCAGATACGCCCGCTCCCGGCCGCGCTCGAAGGCAATCGTGTTCACGGAGACGCCCACTTCGGTCGTCCCCACCGGCGTCGTCGCCGCGCCCAGGTTCCGCGCGCCGCTCAGACAGCCGGGAGCGCAGAGGAGCAGCGCACCCATCCACAGGGCCCGCATGAAAGGCCTCGGCGTCATTGCGGCCATGCGAAGCGCACCCAGACCGGTTGGTGGTCGCTCCCGGAGGGACGCTTGTCCACGCCGCGCGCCACCGGAGTGAGCCCCCGGGCGAAGACCGAGTCGAGCGGCAGTCCGCCGATGACGGAGTCCACGGTGTCCCCCACCCCTTCGGAGGCCCACTGGAAGCCCCACTGCGAGAACAGCTTCACGGTCTGCGTCAGGCTCCCCGGGTCGGAGGTGTTGAAGTCGCCGGCGATGACCTGCGACTGCGCCGCGCCGTCGACCGCCTGGATGACGGTCTCCGCCTGATCCAGCCGCGCGCCCAGCCCGACGATGGGGGTCGCACCGTGCACGGAGACCACCTGGAAGGGAGTCCCCCGGATGTCCACCGTCGCGGCCACCCCGATGCGGTGTTGCTGGTGATACGGGTCGTCGTGGGGAAGGTTGATCTTCTGGTCCGCGGTGATGGGCCACCGGCTCAACACCGCGTTGCCGAAGTCATCACCGTCCTTGGCCACGGAGGCGGGGTAGTACACGTAGGACATCCCCAGCTCCCGAGCGATTCTCTCCACGGCGGGAGCGTCCATCTCCTGCATCGCGATGACGTCCGCCTCCGAGAGCGGAGGGCTCGACAGGGACGCAACCGCCTCGGTGACCTGCTCGGCGAAGGCGAGGTTGTACGTCACCACGGTGACCGAGGAGGGGTCCTCCACGGCGACGGGTTGCACGGGCCGGAAGTCTCCGCTGTAGCGCGGGCCCTCCGCGTCGGAATAACTCGCCATGATGGGGCACCCGGTCAGGAAACCGAGCATCAGGAGCGCCCCCAGCCAGACGGCCGGGCGTGCTTTTTCGCATCGCAAGGACTGACTCATTCCGGCAACGAACGCCGCGCAACCCCCAAGACTTCCATGGGGATGAGGCCAATGCCTGCATGCTCGGGAGGGGACACAGTTCACCATTGGCTGGTGCGCACGCCTACCCTCCCCGCGAGCACGGCCTGGAATGCGCGCGCCAACTCTCGCGCGAGACCCGGGCCCCGTATTCGCGCTGGCCCACTGCCTCTATCTCTTCGCCTCGCGTGGCAGGCCGAAACCTTCCGCGCCCGCCGTCCTACCCGCGGTACCCACGAGGCAGCTGAATGAATCAGGAACAGTTCTCCATGCAGGGGCAGCAGATGTTCGCCGAAGCCCTCAAGGCTCGGATCGTCGACGCCGTGCACGAGCGCGTCGTGTCCGGCCTGGAGGAGCGGATCGGCTCGGAGATCCGCGAGCGCGTCGGCGACGCGATTCGCGGTGCGGTGCGTGAGCGCATGATGAACATGCCGCAGGGGGAGGGGGCCGGGACGCAGTTCGACACGGAGCAGATCGCCGAGGCCATCCACAACCGCCTCACCGACGTCATCCATGAGCGCGTCGTGAGCGGCGTGCACGAGCGCGCCCGCGAGGTGCTCCGGGAGCGGCTCGGCGAGGCGCTGCGCAGCGCCCTGGCCGAGAACTGGATGAGCATGCAGCAGGGGCACGGGCACTTCGACCCGCAGCGCATCGCCGAGCGCGTGCGCATCAAGCTGGAGGACGCCCTGCGCGACCGGCTGGGCACCGTCGTGCGCGAGCGCGTCCGCGACGCCATCCGCGAGCGGCTGGGCGAGGCGCTGCGCTCCGCGATGTCGGAGCGGAGGATGGGCATGGAGGGCTTCGGGATGGACCCCGAGCGCATCGCCGACACCCTCCGCACCCGGCTCGCCGACAACGTGTCCGAGCGCATCCACACCGTCGTGCGCGAGCGCATCCGTGAGGCGCTGAAGGAGCGGCTGACGGACATGCTGCGCTCCGCGCTGTCCGAGCGCCGGGTGCAGATGGGCCAGATCGACCCGGAGCGCCTCGCGGACACCCTCCGCGACCGCCTCGCGGACACCCTCCGCGAGCGCGTGCAGAGCGGCCTGCGTGAGCGCGTGCGCGACGCGCTGCGCGAGCGGCTGGGCGACGAGCTGCGCGCCCGGATGAGCGAGCGCACCCAGGGCGTGATGGGCTTCCAGCCGCAGGGCGTGGGGATGATGGACCCCGAGCGCATCGCCGAGGCGCTCCGCGGGCGCCTGGTCGACGCGCTCCACGAGCGGCTGTCCAGCAACCTCCGCGAGCACCTGCAGGAGGCGCTGCGCGACCGGCTGGGTGACGCCCTCCGCGAGTCGCTGGGCGCCGTGGGCGGGATGGGTCACACCATGCGGGGCGGGTTCGGGGAGCAGCACATGGGCGGCTACCAGGCGCAGGGCCCGGGCCCGGTGGACACGGAGAGCCTCGTGTCCGCCATCCGCGAGCGCGTGGGTGAGGACCTCCGCGAGCGCATGGCGAACATGGTCCGCGACCGCGTCGCCGAGGCGGTGCGCAAGGAGCTGAAGAACGGCCCCGGCGGCAACCAGCCCCTGGCCTCCTGACGGGCACCTCGCCCTGGATTGAAAGCTCCCTCCCCTCCTCCATCGCTTCAGGAGGAGGTGGAGGGAGTTGCCGTCCGAGGACCGCGCCACCGCCGTCACGGACGCGGCTGGCGCTTTTCGAGCTGGGCCATGTAGAGCTTCCGCTCCTCGGAGAAGGCCTTCGCGACGCTGGGCCGCTCCAGCATGCGCGCGAAGTACGCGCTGAGCGCGGGCCACTTCTTCAGGTCGATGGGCGTCGCCACGCTCCAGCCGAGCACCGTCGCCAGGTACGCGTCCGCGACGCTGAAGCGCTCCATGAGGAACTCACGTCCGGTGAGGTGCTTCTCCAGGTAGGCGAGCCGGCCGGTCCCCTTCTCCAGCGCATAACTCCGGGCGCCTTCGGTCGACGACGCGTCGAGGAGCGGGGAGAACGTCGCCTTGTGCAGCTCGGTCCCGATGAAGGACAGCCACTGCTGGAGCCGCACACGCCCCCGGCTGTCGGCCGGCGCGAGGTCCGCCTGGGGCAGCGCCCCGGCCAGGTATTGCAGGATGGCGGCATTCTCCGTGAGCACGTCCCCTTCGTCGGTGCGGAGCGCGGGGACGAGCCCGAGCGGATGCACCTCCAGGTAGTTGCTCCCATCGAGCGTGCGCTTCGTCTTCGAGTCGACCTCGATGTACGTCGCCTCCGTGCCAGCCTCGTAGAAGCAGATGCGGGTGGCGGCGGAGCAGGACAGGGGAGAGAAGTAGAGCTGCATGGGATGTCCTCCAGGACGTCGAGCGGGGGCCTTCGCGGCAAGAAGCGAGGGCCACTCTCCGCCTCCGGATGGGATGCGTCCAACGCATCGTTGGCATAGACTCGATGCATGGAAGACATTACCCCGCCCTCCCCCCGCCTCGACGTGCGCGACCTGCGCGTGGTGCTGGCCCTGGCCGCCGCCGGAACGACGGCCAGGGCCGCGGCCGCGCTGCACCTCACGCAGCCGGCGGTGAGCCGCGCGCTGCTCGCGGCGGAGGAGCGGCTGGGCGCGCGACTCTTCGACCGGACCCCGCGCGGGCTCGTGCCCACGCCAGCGGGGCAGGAGCTCGTCGCGGGCGCCACGCGGATCCTCGTGGAGCTGGGCGACCTGGAGCACCGGGTGCGCGCGCCGGTGGCCCCGTCCATCCGCCTGCGCCTCGTGTGCGAGTGCTACACCGCCTATCACTGGCTGCCGTCCGCGCTGGTAACGCTGCGCAAGAGCCTGCCGGGCCTCCACCTGTCCCTGGCGGTGGAGCACACCCAGGACCCCGTCCCCGCCCTGGTGGCCGGAGAGCTGGACATGGCGCTCCTGACGACGTCGACCGTCCCTCGCGCCGGGCTGGAGAGCCGGCCGCTCTTCTCCGATGAGATCATCTTCGTGGTGTCCGCGTCGCACCCGTTGGCGTCCCGCCGTGCGCTCACCCGGGAGGACCTCCGCGAGCACACCGTTCTCACGGGGCAGACGCCCGCGGCGGAGTCGCACTGGTTCATGACGCAGGTCTTCGGCCGCGAGCGGCCCCGGCTCCGCGTGGAGCGGCTGCCACTCACGGAGGCCATCCTCGACGTGGCCCGCGCGGGCCTGGGCGTCGCCGTGCTCTCCGAGTGGATCTCCACCCCGCACCTGGGCAAGGGCGACCTGGTCGTGAAGCGGCTCGCGTCCGGGCCCTTGCGGCGGCCCTGGCGGATGGCCTGGAGGAAGGAGGTCGGAGACTCCGCGCTCCGCCTCCTCGCCGCGCTCGAGTCCACGGTGCCTCGGGGACTCGCGGTGGGGTAGCGTGCCGTGGCTGTCCACAGCGGTGCCACACCACTCCCAGAGGTGTCTATGATTGACTTCGTGAAGAAGGCGGGAAAGACCTTGCTCGCCGTTGCCACGGGCGCTGTCTTGTCATTCAGCGCCACGCAAGCCCTTGCCACGCCTCCCGATGCTCCCGCGCCGTATGAATGTTCCGCCTGCATCGAGCAGTGCATCGAAATGGGCTTCAGCTCTGGCTGGTGCACCCGCACGGAGTGTTACTGCCATTGAGATTCTCCGGCGGCCCGGTGGCGCCCTCCGACTTCGTGCGCGACAACCTTCCGCGGTGGGCGGGACAGGACGCCACCACGCGGACGCTCGTAGCGCGGCTGCTCGAAACGTGGCCAACGCTGGCGGACACGCGGGTGCTGGGCAACCGCTCCTACTCGTTGGCGCTTCGCGCCACGGACAACGCGGGCAACGTCCAGACGAGCACCCGCAGCCTCATCGTCGACAACCAGCTGCCCACGTCCACCCTCACCTCGCCCGCCAACGGGGCGGTGGTCAGCGGCAATGTCACGCTGACGGCCAACGCGAGCGACACCCAGGCGATGCTCCAGGTCATCTTCGAGATCGACGGCGTGGCGACGTACTTCGTCGGGGCCAGCCCGTACACCCGGACCTGGAACACCGCGGGCCTGTCCGGTACGCACACGATTGTCGCCATTGCCTCTGACCGCGCGGGCAACAGCCGGCGCAGCAACGCGGTGACGGTGACCGTGCCCTGAGCTGAGTGAGACGGGCATCCGCCCTGCGCGGATGCCCGGCCTCCGGGTGAGACGTCGTCAGTAACCCTGGTCGGCGGGACACCAGTTCAATGACAGGCATCCGGGATTGGCTGCCGGTCAGGGCTTGGGGCCGGGAGCGACCTCCGCTGCCGCGGCATCCAACCGCAGCGTCCGCGTCACCCGCGTGCCCTCGTCCAGGCCCTCTCCAAAGGGCACCGGCATGCTGTCCTCCGGGCGCGCGGGCAGCCCCTGCGTCACCGACGCAGGCACCGCGTAGGTGTGCTCGCCCACCCTCACGGTGGGGCTGCCGCTGGCCGTCATCTCCAGCTCCAGGTCGAAGCCGTCGGCGGACGGAACCCAGTAGCGAAACAGCACGCCCTGGGCCGCGTTGCGAGTCCGCAGCGTGTCGCCCGGGGTCTGCTGGCCCGCGAGCCGCGCTGAAAGCACCGCGTCCCCGGGCAACACCTGCACGTCCACGAAGGCCGCGTCCGGGCGGGACGGGGTGATGTGGAGCGACACCTTCCGGCGCCCCCCCTCCCCTGCCTCCAGCCGCGATTCGAC